>NZ_CEVXFV010000048.1:0-31605 GCF_982396655.1 Cellulosilyticum sp.
CTAAAACCTTGAAATATACATGTACGTAAATTGTTTTCTCTCAATGATTTCACATTGCTAAAAACTATGAATAACTAAAATTTATAAATGTGAAATCTATATAAATGTATTATAAGTAGAAAAAAAGTAAAACAGAATGGAGGTTTTTCTCGAATTTATGTATTATTTTCTGATTTTCAAGTTTCCTTTTAATAAGTCTATTTAATAAATCTATAGCCTTAAATCTTAGGAACATAGGTTGTACGAAATTTAAGGGGAGAGATCCCTTTCTCACGTTTAAAGACTTTACTAAAATAGAAGGCATCATAAAAGCCGGCTTCAGTAGCTATTTCTGCAATGGAGAGCTGCGTTTCACATAAGAGTTTTACGGCATATTTTAGACGAAGCATGAGCTGATACTCTTTGATTGTCATGCCAGTATGTTTTTTAAAGAGGGTGCCAATGTATTTATAAGAAAGGCCTAGCGCATTACTGAGTGACTCAGGTGTGAAACTTTTATTGAAGTTTTGCTCTAGGAAATTAATGACTAAGCGGATGCGTGTATTTTCCAAGCCTTGTTCCATTTTACCTTGACCAAGCTCAAAGCTGTGAAGGAGGATTTCACATAATGCCAAATTGCTTCTAAGAAGGTTTACAGAATAGGGAGATTGATAGAGAGAAATAAGCTGTTCTATTTGCTTTTCAAGTTCATTACCTAAAGGCAGCTGCAAGCATTTAGGCAGCACCATAGCACAGTTAAAATCCTCAGAAGATAAGTACTTTTTGTCTGCATAATTACTGGTATTTTGAAAGGGTGTCATAGAAGACGTTAATGGGGCTGTATAGAAGTGTATATAATACCAAGCAGTATGATATTCAAAAGGTTTTGTGCCCCAATGATGGATGCCGCTTTTAAGGAAAAAGAGTGTACCTGGTGTAAGTGTATAAGTGATGCCATCTTCAATGATTTCCATAGAACCCTTGAGCAGATAAATAAGTACATTAAAGTCTGCAATACGGTCACAGTGAGCTATAGGTTTTAAGCAGAGCCCGAAATCAGCTTCGCCTACTAGGGGTAAGGTATTACAAGGTATGTAGCAAAGATGTTCTTTCAAGATAAGGCCTCCAGTTCAATTTATTAAGGTGTTGTATGAGTAGCAAGTTGCGTAGAGGTATTAAAGCTACCCAGTGAAAAACTTATGGCTAATAAGGCTTGTCCTAGATAGTAAAGTAGCCAATTGTATTGTTGTAAGATAGAAGGTGCTCCAGGATAGAAGAAAAGAAATAGAAGTAGACAGTCGGATACAAAGAATAGATTACTTCCAGATATTAAGCAACTTATTGAAAAAGGATTTTGAGTATAGTACGCCCACATACCAAAACTTTTAGCGACCATGAAGCTAATGATAAATGCATAAATAATGATAAGTAACTTCATATCTTTAAAGTTAAAGTCAATAAACAAGATAGCTAGTAATGTTGGAATGAAAAAGCAAAAGAAAATAATGAAATCCTGTCTCTTAAACTTAGCTTGACTGCAGTACCCTATGATATACACAATGTGTCCGATTGCAAAACTAGTAACACCTAAAATAAAGAGAAGGCTCTGCTTATTTCTATCAAAGGCTAAGAATGTATCACCCAAGAAGGAGAAAAATAATCCGGTGAACATTAAGCCAAAAAAGGTAGAAGAATGTGGATTTTTTTTATAGCTTATGCAAGCAGTAATTAAAAATAAAACACTAGCAGTACATTTAAAAATGATTGTTAATGTGGCGAAATGGAGTAAACTTACGATTATTAAAGCATATGTACTAAGTACTGTTAGAGAAAAGAGAACTATTGGCATGATAACAACTCCTTTTGTATGTAAAAAATACATATGAAATAGAATGACTTTAAAAAATCTTATTATATTATATTATTAATATAATGTAATATTTTAAATATTACAATATGTTTAAGGTGAGAGGGGATAAATCATGTTAAGCAGAGAACAGGCAGAATTAAAGTACCCAATTGTACTTGTACATGGTGCCGGATTTGAGGACAATTGTAATTCAGGAGAAATAGTCGGAAGTTGGGGAACGATTCCCAAATTTATACGTAAACAGGGTGTACCTATATTCTTTGGTAGAACCAAGGCTTGGGCATCGATCATAGAGAATGCAGAAATATTAAAGGAGAGCATATTAAATTTTCAAAAAGAATACGATATTGATAAGGTTAATATTATTGCACACTCTATGGGCGGGCTTGAATCGCGTTATATGATTACACATCTAGGCATGGCGAAGAATGTAGCCTCTTTGACAACTATTTCAACCCCCCATCGTGGGCTTAAAACCATTGATGCATTACATAATACAAAGTTATATCAAAAAATTATCGAATTACTGGCAACAAGATACTTTGGTAGTTATGAGCAATTTTTAAATATGAGTTTAAGACTAAAGCACTCAAACTGTGTGCTATTTAATAGAGAGACACCTAATATGGAAGGGGTATATTACCAAAGTTATGGGGCAGATATGAAATCTATGGTATATGATCCACTTTTAAGCGTCTCATATAAAATTATTTCTTATTATGATGGAGAAAATGATGGTTTAGTACCTATTAGATCCGCTAGATGGGGGAACTATAAAGGCATTTTTGAATCAAGAAGCTTAAAAGGACTTTCCCATAGAGATCTCATTGATATGCATAAAGAAGATACACTAGAAGATATTAGACACAACTATCTACAAATAATTTTAGACTTAGAGGAACAAGGGTTATAGATAGAGTATAATAAAAAATAAATAGCAAGGTACCTTGAAATTAAAAGTAGTTTGTCATAAAATATCTAGGTACCGAGGTAAAACACCAAGGCATAATACACCTTGGTGTTTTTTTGAGTAGGGAAGTTGGATAGAAGAGAGGCATTTATGAAAAATATAGGAAATCATGGATTATTAACGATAATGGAGAAATGTGGGCACTTTCTTTATCACAGAAGAGGTGGTAAACGTGGGCAGGGTAGGATTTTAAGAATCCTGTGTAGTCAAGGCGAAATGACACAAAAGGAACTTCAGGAATACTTGGGCATTCAATCAGGTTCTATGAGTGAAATTATTCTTAAGTTAGAAGGAAGCGGACTTATTTGCCGCATGAGAGATGAAAAAGACCGTAGAAAAATAAAGGTACAAGTTACCAAAGCGGGTAAGCAGCTTTATGAGAAGGAAATAAAAGAAAGGATGGAAGAAGAAAAGTCCTTATTTAATGCTTTATCAGATGAAGAACAAGAACAGTTAGAAAAGCTACTTAATAAACTTTTTGAGGATTGGGAAAGTAAGTTTGATAGGCGGTTATTTGAACACCGTAAAGGAGGAAAGGGTAAATGCTGAAGTATGTGAAAAAGTATTGGTTTTATGCACTATTAGCACCAATTTTTATGATAGGTGAAGTTTTGATGGATTTACTTCAACCGCGTCTTATGAGCATCATCATCGATGAAGGGGTTCTCGGGCTTTCTAATAATTATGTAGGAAGCTTAGATTTGGTAGTGAGGACTGGACTTCAAATGATTGGATTAGTTGTCATAGGTGGTATTTGCGGCGTTTTATCAGGCGTATTTGCTAATCTATGCAGTCAGAACTTTGGAAATGATGTAAGGAAAGAATGTTTTAAACATATTACATCATTATCTTTTGAACAGACGGATAAATTCTCAACGGGTTCTCTTGTAACGCGTGTGACGAATGATATTACACAGGTACAAAATTTAGTTTCTCAAAGTATTCGTGGTTTTGTACGTACTTTTATGCTATTTGCTGGGGGCATTGTATGTATGCTGAGCTTAGATTTAAGCTTTGGACAAATTATTTTATGTGCCCTACCAGTTGTAATAATCAGTGTGGTTTTCTTCATTGCTAAGGCAAATCCTATATTTAAAGTATTACAGGAAAAATTAGATAGCGTAAATAGTGTCATGCAGGAAAATGTGGCAGGGGCGCGTGTCGTAAAGGCTTATGTAAGAGAAGATTATGAGAAAAAACGTTTTAGTCATGCAAATGATGAATTAGTGGGTACGCAGCTTAAAGTATTAAAGTTGTTTTCTTACATGACACCGCTCACTAATATCATTATGAATATTGCGGTAGTCATTATTATTTATGTGGGCGCTATTCGTGTAGAAAGCGGTGGTGTAACGCCGGGAAATGTCATGGCGGCTATTACATATGTATCGCAAATATTACATAGCATTATGATGATGGTGAATATATTCCAGACTATTTCTAGAGGAAATGCATCTGCAAATCGTTTAAAAGAAGTATTAGCATGCAAGCCAACTATTACAGATGGTGAATTTGAGGGAGAGACAGCACTTAGAGGGAAGGTAGAATTTAAAGATGTTTCATTTGCTTATCCCAATAGTAATGGCGAAACTATTTTAAGTCATATTAATTTAACTATTGCACCAGGAGAAACATTGGGGATATTAGGGGCTACAGGTAGTGGTAAATCTAGCTTAGTCAATTTGATTCCGAGGTTTTATGATGCCACAGCGGGTGAAATTTTAATTGATGGAATCAATGTTAAAGATTATAAATTAAGTGTTTTACGTGATAAGGTAGCCATAGCCCTTCAAAAGAGTGAGCTATTTAGCACAACAATCAAAGAAAATATTGCATGGGGCAAGGCAAATGCAACCGAAGAAGAGATTCAAAAGGCTGCTAAGATGGCACAAGCATCAGATTTCATTGAAGGCAAAGAAGAGGGGTATGAGACACTTGTCGCTGAGAAAGGCATGAGTTTGTCTGGTGGGCAGAAACAACGTATTGCCATCAGCCGTGCAGTATTAAAAAATGCAGATATTCTTATATTGGATGACGCAACAAGTGCGCTGGACTTAAAAACAGAGGCTAAACTTTATGAGGCCTTTCGCAAGGAGTACCATGCAGCAACGAAGATTATCATTGCCCAAAGAATTGCTTCTGTAAAAGGAGCAGACCGCATTGCAGTTATTGATAATGGTGAAATCGTAGCGTGTGATACACATAAAAATCTAATGGAGATAAGTGAAGTTTATCAAGATATTTATAACTCACAACTTAGAAATGGCGGTGATATAGATGAGTAAAGTGCAAGAGGCACCGGCAAATAACTTTAGAATCCCAGGACAGAGGGGGCCTAGAGGTTATCAAGAAGTTGAAAAGCCGCAAGAAGGAAAGAAGACATTAGTGCGTTTGTTTAAATATTTCGCAGCAGAAAAAATGATGATTATAGCTTTAATGGCAGTTGTTGTGGTGGTCGTTGCTTGCTCGGTTTATGCGCCGAGTCTTCAAAGTAGTGCGATTGACCAGTTAGCAGGTAGATCCTTTGAAAAATTGCCATCTATTTTGAAGGCCATGGTGATGGTTTATGTAATATATAGCTTAGGGACATTGTTTCAAAGTTTATTAAGCGCTACTTTAAGTCAGCGTATTGTAAAAAAGATGCGCGAAGATTTATTTGATAAGATTGTTAACTTACCAATTAAATACATAGATAATCATCCCCACGGGGACATTATGAGCCGTATGACAAATGATGTTGAAAATATTTCTAATACAGTAGCTCAATCATTAGGTTCACTTGTATCAGGTGTATTAACGATTATAGGAACAGTTGGGATGATGATTTGGTACTCTTGGGAACTTGCTTTACTTTCTTGTACCACTGTAATTTTAACAGTCATAGCAACAAAATATTTATCTAAGGCTATGCGTAAGTTCTTCCGTAAGCGTCAAGTTTTACTTGGAAGTTTAAATGCAACTGTAGAGGAAATGGTGGTAGGCCATAAGACGGTAACAGCCTATAATAGACAAGCAGCGGTTATTGAAGATTTTGAAACGACATCTGATGAACTGACTAAGACTGGAATTGTAGCAGAGACATTAGGTGGGTCTATGGGCCCTGTGATGAATGTCATTAATAATATTGGCTTCGTTATTATTGCGGCCTTTGGTGGATATTTTGCAATTCATGGGATGGTTTCTATCGGTGTGATTTCAGCCTTTATCGTATATGCCAAGCAGTTTGGGCGCCCAATTAATGAGATTGCTCAAGTATATGGGCAGATTCAGACAGCAATAGCTGGGGCTGAACGTGTTTTTGCCATTATGGATGAGCCAAGTGAGGATAAAAGCGGTAACGTAAATAAGGCGGTATCTAAAGGCGTGATTACTTTTAAAGATGTTAATTTCTCTTATGTACCAGGCAAACAGGTTTTATCTCACTTTAACCTAGAAGTGAAGGCGGGACATAAGGTTGCGCTCGTTGGTGCTACAGGAAGTGGGAAGACAACAGTTGTTAATTTATTAATGCGCTTTTATGACCTTGATAGTGGTGAAATCCTTATAGATGGTGTCAATATTAAAGATATTGCCAGTGATGAACTGAGAAGGAGTACAGCCATTGTACTGCAAGATACAGTCCTTTTCTCAGATACGATTCGAAATAACCTGAAGTATTCAAATCTGACAGCTAGTGATACAAAGATGGAAGAAGCAGCAAGACGTAGTA
This sequence comes from Cellulosilyticum sp., assembly GCF_982396655.1. Lineage (NCBI taxonomy): Bacteria > Bacillati > Bacillota > Clostridia > Lachnospirales > Cellulosilyticaceae > Cellulosilyticum > Cellulosilyticum sp. Next base: position 6,529 of record NZ_CEVXFV010000048.1, read on the forward strand.
ACTGCCATCAGATGATTAAGCATTTACCATTAGGCTATGACAGCAAGCTTACAGAATCAGGATATAATTTATCTCAGGGACAGCGCCAACTTTTATCCATAGGGCGAGCATTTTTAGCAGATCCTAAGATTCTTATTCTAGATGAAGCCACATCTAGCGTGGATACACGTACAGAAAAACATATTCAAGATGCCATGGTCAACTTAATGAAAGACCGTACAAGTTTAATTATTGCCCATCGACTTTCAACTATCCAAGATGCAGATTTAATTGTTGTATTGGATAAAGGACATATTGTAGAGATGGGAAATCATAAACAGCTTCTAAAGCAAAAAGGGAATTATTATGAGCTGTATATGACACAGTTTGCAGGGAATACTATATAAAAATAACTTAGAATAATAGATAAGGCAGCAGTGGAGACAGATTATGGAGAAGAACAAGACGAATCCTTTAGGAAGTAATCCTATACCAAGCTTATTAAGACAGTTTGCAGTGCCAAGTATTATAGCTATGCTTGTAAGTGCACTTTATAATATTGTCGACCAATTTTTTATAGGGAGAAGTATTGGAGAGTTAGGAAATGCTGCGACGAATGTGACATTTCCGCTGAGTACTTCTTGCGTAGCAATAGCACTTTTATTAGGAATAGGTGGGGCAGCAGCGTTTAACTTAACGATGGGTGCTGGAGATAGGGAAAAGGCAATTTATTATGTAGGCAATGCGGCTGTATTGCTTTTTGCATGCGGCGTGGTTTTATGTATTTTTGTACAGCTTTTCTTAACACCACTTTTAAAATTTTTCGGTTCACCAGATAATGTGTTAGGTTATGCAAGTAACTATACACGTATTATTTCATTAGGGTTTCCTTTTTTGATTTTTGCTACGGGTGGCGGGCATTTAATTCGGGCAGATGGCAGTCCTAAGTATGCGATGATTTGCAATTTAACAGGTGCTGTTATCAATACTATACTAGACCCTATTTTTATATTTGGCTTGAAATGGGGAATGGTAGGAGCAGGTCTTGCAACAATTATTGGACAAATAGGTTCAAGCTATATGGCATTTCGATATATACGTCATTATAAAACTGTGCAAATTAGAAAAAAGCATTTGGTGCCACAGTGGCAATATGTGAAACGCTTAACAGCGCTGGGAGCTTCCTCATGCTTTAATCAACTGGCTATGATGATTGTTCAGATTGCTATGAATAAATCACTGACTTATTATGGGGCGTTATCTTCCTATGGTCAAGCTATTCCATTAGCTTGTGTAGGGATTATTACTAAGGTAAATCAAGTTTATTTTTCTGTAGTCATAGGATTGTCACAAGGGGTACAACCTATAGCTAGTTTTAACTATGGCGCAAAGCGGTATGACAGGGTAAAAGGTGTTTATCTTTTAGCTATGAAATGTGGTCTAGTGGTTTCTATAATTGCATTTGCACTCTTTCAAGCTATACCAAGACCGATTATTTCAATGTTTGGTTCAGGATCAGAAGCGTATTATAAGTTTGGCATTGAGTATTTTAGGATTTTCTTATTCTTTACTTTTCTTAACTTTATTCAGCCTATTACCTCTACATTTTTTACAGCTATTGGGAAACCACGAAAAGGAATATTCTTATCGCTTACAAGACAGATTTTATTTTTACTGCCACTTATTATGATTTTTCCATTGTTTATGGGGATAGATGGCATTATGTATGCAGGTCCTATAGCTGATCTTATTGCCGCAGCGATATCAATAATAATGGCAAGTGTAGACTTACGTCGTATGGGAAAGGTATCAGAATAATTAAATGAGATAAGGCCTCTTATAAAAGGATTAAGTAATCCGCATATAAGGGGTCTTTTTATTAGAAAGGATTGCGTATAAAATAGTAAGGAAAGGTAAAACGATTTTGGGCTATACTATAGATAACTAAAACTTATAGAGAAACCAACTAAAACCTTGAAATATACATGTACGTAAATAGGTTTTTCACATGACTTAAAAACATGAATAATTAAAATTTATAAATGTGAAATCTATATGTAATAGGAAAGCCTTAATTTAAAGAGAGGAGGAGGTTAAAATATGAATTATAAAAGAATGATTAAAAGCCGTATACTCATTACAGGATTATTAGTGCTTATTCAAGCAGTATGGTTTATTATATTTTTTAATAACTTATTTGAACAGTATGTAGCTATAAATATTACTTTTTCCATCTTAAGCTTTTTGCTTATTTTATATATTGTATCAAAGGACGATAATCCAGATTATAAGATAGGCTGGTTACTTATCATAATGGCACTGCCGTTATTTGGCGCATTATTTTATTTATGCTTTGGTGACAAGAAACCTGTTAAGAAGTTAAGAAGAAAAATTAATAAAGAACATGAAGAAATAGCCGCTAAAGTCACTCAGGATGAGGCAGTTTTAAAAGAGATTGGAGAGCTAGATTATAGAGCACTAGGTATCAACCGATATGTCCTTAGCCGTAGTCAGTACCCTGTTTATAAGGGAAGCGATGTCACATACTTCCAGGTAGGAGAGGACATGTTTGCAGCGATGCTTTGCGAGTTAGAGAAGGCAGAGCACTTTATTTTCATGGAGTATTTTATTATAGCTGAAGGTAAGATGTGGGATGCCATTTTAGAGGTACTTGTTAGGAAGGCTAAAGCGGGGGTAGACATACGTATTTTATATGATGACATGGGGTGCTTAACATTATTACCACCTAAATATGCTAGTTATTTAGAAAGTTTACATCCTAACATTAAATGTAGGAGCTTTAATAAGTTCGTGCCATTTTTATCCCTTGTTATGAATAATAGGGACCATCGAAAGATACTTGTAATAGATGGCCACACGGCATTTAATGGCGGCATTAATTTAGCAGATGAATATATTAATGAAACGCATGAGTTTGGGCACTGGAAAGATGTAGGGGTATGTGTTAAGGGAGAGGCTGTATGGAACTTTACAACCATGTTTTTAGAAATCTGGAATGCCTATCATAAAAAAGAAGAGGATATTAATCAGTTTAGACCTGAAGTCTATGGTAAGATGCCATTTAAGGAAAATGGCTATGTACAGCCATTTGGTGATAATCCATTAGAAGATGAAGCCATAGGAGAAAATATTTACATTGAGATTTTAAATCAAGCAAAGAAATATGTTTATATCTTTACACCCTATTTAATTATTGATAGTAAGATGAAGTCAGCACTTTGTTTAGCGGCTAAGCGAGGGGTAGATGTAAGAATTGTGACGCCTGGTGTGCCAGACAAAAAGATAGTTTATCGTTTAACCAGGTCTTACTATCCACCGCTTTTAGCAGCAGGCGTTAAGATTTATGAATATACACCAGGATTTATTCATGCCAAGGTATTTGTAAGTGATGATGAGTGTGCGGTGGTAGGTACGATTAATATGGATTATAGGAGCTTGTACTTGCATTTCGAATGTGGTACTTATATGTATAGGACAAGTGTCATTGAAGAAATTAAAAAAGATGCCATAGAGACGATTGGCAAGAGCCGAGAAGTCGCACTTATGCAGCATCAAAAAGGTTTGATTTTACGTATATATGACGGTATTTTAAGAGTATTTGCACCCCTGTTTTAAGATAATGCTTCAATATTAGAAGTGATTAAAATAGAAGCGATTAAAATAGAAGTGATTAAAATAGAAGTCATATGAAATAGTCTAAGAAGGTATCATATAAGGAATATTCACTGATAAAGGTATAATGGAGTCCTTTAGAATGTGAATTAACGCTTGTAAATATGATGCCTTTTTTTGCGTATGAAGGCAGAGAAATTGGCTAGGGCATTGACTTTGATAATATGCAGATTAAAATGAAAGTTAAAGACTATAGAAGTATTAAAGCGAGGGAGAAATAGTGAAGACACATGGTCAGATTTCAGAATCATTAATGCTAGGAACCGTTTTAGCCTTATCAGGTGGCTTTATGGATGCCTATACTTATATGGGGAGGGGGCATGTCTTTGCGAATGCACAAACTGGGAATATAATTTTGTTAGGTGTTAATATTTCAGAAGGTAAATGGTTAATGGCATTAAGATATGCATTGCCTGTTTGTGCTTTTTCAGTAGGCATTGCGCTAGCCACTGTTTTAAGGCATTATTTTAAAGATAAAGAGAGACTACATTGGCGACAAATTGCTGTTTTAATGGAGGCAGTTATTTTATGCGTGGTAAGTTTCTTACCCCAATCGGTCAACTTATTAGCCAATAGTTTAGTTTCTTTTGCATGTGGCATACAAGTAGAAAGTTTTAAGAAAATAAGGGGAAATGGTATGGCAACGACTATGTGTATCGGCAACTTACGAACAGCTACCCAGTCTATGTGTACGTATTTTTTGACGAAGGAACAAGCAGCAGGCGAAAGAAGTCTGTTGTTTTATGGCGTGATTCTGATATTTGTAATGGGTGCAATTATTGGAAATAGATTTACGATGCTATGGGGAGAAAAGGCTATTATTGTAAGTGGTATCTTAATGTTAGTAGCCTTTGTAATGATGTTTATTCAAGAAGAAAAATAAAGTATACTAATAAGTAGCATAGCTTATAGCTAGTATATAAACGCAGAATGTAAGAAAAGAGGAATAAAATTATGTATTATGTACCAGATGGCACTAAAAAATGTGGTTATTATGAATGTGAGGAATGTGGTGAACGTTTCTTATCATTACATTTAGAAGAGAATATGGAATGTCCATACTGTGAGAAAGACTTTGACCCAGAGATTGGACCTGATGAAGTAATGGAAGACACCAATGCTATCGCTAGACTTCAAAGAATTCTTGAAGGCGAAGAAGAAATCGAGAAGTGGGATAAACTCTTAAGCCTTGCAATTACTGGTGGAGATGAAGAATGGCTATAATGTCAGAGGTGTAAAAATGAGTCGAAAAGTTAAAATTAATTATTATGATAAGTTTCGCTGCACTGCTGATAAATGTCCATTTAACTGTTGTAAGGAGTGGCGTATAGGCATTGATGAAGAAACACTGGATAAATGGCAAGATGTGAAATTACCAGCTAAAAATGATGACGAAGAAAGTTTGCCAGAACTTAGTTTATGTAGTTGTCTTCAAAAAGAAGCACATGGCTATATTATCGCACATAAAGAAAATAAAGACTGTCCATTTTTAGATGGTAAAAAGCTTTGTAGAATAGTTTCTCAGTTAGGTGAAGCATATTTAGCAGATACATGCACGACTTTCCCAAGACAAATTAATAGTTTTGAAGGGCGCAGAGAATATTCTCTAGATGCATGTTGTCCGGTTGTTATAGATATCATGCATGAGGAAAAAGAGTCTATTACATTTATAAAAGAAGGAAGTAGCATAATAGAGGAAGATTTGTTAGAAAGCGTAAGAGATATGATGCTTGAGCTTATAGGTGCAGAAGATTATACCATTCCTGAACGCATGATGATGATTTTTTATGCGCTACTTGACCTTTTAAGACAAAGAAAGCTTACAGCTAATCACCTGAGTAGATGTAAGACAAAGGCATATTTAGATGAGCTTGCTACAGCTATTCGTAACATGCCATTTGATGCGATGGAAAGTATCATTGAACGCAATGAACTATTCTTAGATGTAGTGGACAATTACCGAAGAAATGGACTTTATGTAGCGTATTTAGAAGGCATCTCTGAAATTAGTGAAAGCCTAGAAGATGAATACTGCGATGATGAACTTATTGAGATTAATGCGCTCTTTGAAGCACAGTTTATAAAATATGAAAACCTAATGAAAAACTATTTAATTGCAGAAATCTTTGGTAATACTTTAATGCCAGAATCTACTCTGGAAGATTTAGTAGTAGCCTTTGAGTGGATTGCTATGGAATATGTTGCAGTAAGACAAGCTATTTTTTTGAAATGGTTAAAAGAGGGTAGCAAGGAACTGACATATGAGATGGTACGTGACTATATGATGATTATTGCAAGGGTTACTGGTTATGACCAAGAAGACATTAGAGAGTATCTTGAAAATAGTTTTGAAAGCGTTGTGTGGGAATGGGGGTATCTAGCCCTTATCATTGGAAATGATGAAATATAGAATGTGAAGTTGAATATTTATTATTAAAAGGAGCTGTATTTTACAACAGCTCCTTATTTTATTGAGTAGGAAAATTCGATTTTTAACTGTACTACATCATAGATAATGCGGTGTGAGTTGCTTTATCATAGGGAGTAAAGTGGGATTTTAATTATTTGGAATAAGTAATGTTTGCCCTACATAGATCATATTTGGATTACTAATGTGATTCATACGGACTAAAGTAGCAACAGTAGTATCATACGATAAAGCAATTTCAGATAAGGTATCACCAGATTGAACGATATAAGTGAAGTAGGAAGAAGCGGAAGAAGAATAATTATTTTGGGGTATACGAAGCGTTTCACCTATATAAATAAGATTAGGATTTGAAATATTATTGAGGGCAACTAGTGTATGAACGGTAGTCCCATAATATACGGCTATACCAGATAGGGTATCACCTGATTGTACAATATAAGTAAATGTAGATGAATGAGAGGTAGTTGGGCTTGATGGTGTAGAGGAAGAGCTAGTAGTGGGGATAAGCAAATTTTGCCCTATATAAATAAGATTAGGGTTTTGAATATTATTAAGGGTAACAAGGGTATTAACAGTCGTATTAAATTCATCAGCAATGCCAGAAAGGGTATTACCAGCTTGCACTGTATAGGTAAAAAAGTTATTTGAGGATGAAGTGTGGGATGTAGAAGAGGAAGAATGTGACGTAGAAGGGGAGGAAGTATGGTGAGAAGGAGTTATAAAAATAGTATCTTTAAAATAATCTAAGTCAACATTACCAGAAATACCATTTACAGAACCTGTATCACTATATTGGAAACCAGCCCAACTTTGCCATTGACCGATACTGCTAGGAGAACTCACTCCATAATTAGCGACCCAAAGTGGATAATTAGTGAGTGCATTATCCCATAAGTTAGCCGCATTACTGGCATCGCTATAAACCATAGGTTCAATATTTAGAAGGGACTCAAGTGTTTGAAGATAAGTAAGTGCTATTTGATTAATTTCCCAGTTAGACAGTGAAGAAAAGCTTTCAAAGTCCATAACAGGGATGCAATCCATATGTTTGTCTTTTATAAGAGAAGCAAAAAATTTTGCTTGTTCTTGAGCTTCTTGAGTATTTGTAGCAGTAATATAATGATAAAAACCAATCTTAAGACCAGCATTTAGGGCGCCATTGTAATGAGAAATGAAATAAGGATCGACATAACTGCTACCTTCAGCAGCACGAATATAGACAACATCAATGCCAGAATCTTGAACCGCCTCAAAGTCAATAGAACCTTCCCAAACGCTTACATCAATACCAGACAATACTTGAGCAGAAACCTTAGGAGAAAATGTTAGAAATAAAAAGCAGCATAAAAATGATAACATGAAACAAAAAAAGTTACGTTTTGACATAAGAACACCTCCTAGAATTCATAATATGAAAACCGGGACAATAAGTGACTATAGATTTTGCAGTTATAAATTTTAGTTATTATATAGATTTCACATTTATAAATTTTAATTATTCATGTTTTTAAGTCATGTGAAATCATTGTGAGAAAACAACTTACCTAACTGTATATTTCAAGTTTTTAGCTGGTTTCTCTATAGTTTTGAGTCATGTGAAGTCATGGAGAGAAATCTATTTATCTCCATGTACATTTCAAGGTTTTAGTTGTTTCCTCTCTCTATATAAATTGAAATAGAATATTGATGAATATTAAAATAAAGTGTAAACTATTATAAAAGATTTTGAAAAATTAAGAAGGGAAAATTGCTATGCCTATTACAGAACTTTTAGAACAAAATAGTAAGCAGTACGGAAATGATATTTGTCTTGTAGAAATTAATCCAGAGGTAAAAGAAAAAAGGCGTGTCACATGGAAAGAATATGAGCTGATGGAGCCCAATCCCGTAACACATTATCGCAGAGAAATTACTTGGCATGTTTTTAATGAAAAAGCTAATCGTTTTGCGAATCTTTTACTTGAGCGAGGTATTGAAAAAGGAGATAAAGTTGGAATTCTATTAATGAATTGTTTAGAATGGCTTCCTATTTACTTTGGGATTTTAAAAACAGGGGCACTGGCAGTACCGCTTAACTTTAGATATGCACCTGATGAGATTAAATATTGTGTAGAGCTTGCAGAAGTAGATATCTTAGTTTTTGGCCCAGAATTCATTGGTCGTGTAGAAGAGATTGCAGATGAAATCAGTAAAAATAGATTATTATTTTATGTGGGTGCAAACTGTCCAACCTTTGCGGAAGATTATGTAGCACTTACAGCAAACTGTTCAAGTAAAACACCAGATATTCATTTAACGGATGATGATGATGCAGCTATTTACTTTTCATCAGGGACAACAGGTTTTCCAAAAGCAATTTTACATAAGCATAGAAGTTTAATGCACTCTGCAAGGGTAGAGCAAAATCATCATGGACAAACAAAGGATGATGTATTTTTATGTATTCCACCACTTTATCATACAGGCGCTAAGATGCACTGGTTTGGCAGCCTGATTTCAGGTGGAAAGGCAGTGTTACTTAGAAGTACGAAACCAGAATTTATATTGCAGGCTGTCTCAAAAGAAAAATGTACAATCGTATGGCTTTTAGTACCTTGGGCACAAGATATATTAGAGGCAATAGAGCGCGGTGATGTAAATCTTGAAGCGTATGAATTATCACAGTGGCGTCTGATGCATATAGGTGCGCAGCCAGTGCCACCGAGCTTAATCAGTAAATGGATGGAATACTTCCCAAATCATCAGTATGATACAAATTATGGTTTAAGTGAATCTATAGGCCCAGGCTGTGTACATTTAGGCGTAGAAAATGTACATAAAGTAGGTACAATCGGTAAAGCGGGTTATGGATGGGAAGTTAAGATTGTAGATGAAAAAGGGGAAAGGGTAAAACAGGGCCAAGTAGGAGAGTTAGTGGTAAAAGGGCCTGGTGTAATGAGTTGTTATTATCATGATGAAAGGGCAACTAAAGAAGTTTTGAAAGATGGATGGCTCTTTACAGGTGATATGGCAGAAGAAGATGAAGATGGATTTATCCTACTAGTAGACCGTAAGAAAGATGTCATTATTAGCGGTGGCGAGAACTTATATCCAGTTCAAATTGAAGACTTTATTCGTATGAATGAGGCAGTTCATGATGTAGCTGTTATTGGGCTTCCTGATAAACGTTTAGGTGAGATTGCAGCAGCAATTATTGAGGTGAAACCAGGATATCACTTAACAGAAAATGAAGTGAATACATTCTGTATGAAACTTCCACGTTATAAACGACCACGTAAGGTATTCTTTGAAGATATTCCAAGAAACCCTACAGGAAAAATTGAAAAAAATACCCTTAGAAAAATGTTCTGTACGGAGAACTTGGTGGAGGCACAAAATCGCGGGTAAGAAGTATAAGGCTGAGGCACAAAAGGTGCCTCAGCTTTTTTGTGTAGAGATGGGCAGGAATAACTAAAAAGTATATCTGGAGATTTCAATATTTTAACACTTGGATTTCAAGAAACTATCACTTTGGGTGGATACATTAGAGAAGTAGGATTGCTAAAGAAAGAACAGGTGTTGTGCATGGAAAATAGGAGATGGGTGGTTGTGGTTATTCCAGCTTATGAGCCAGATGAGAAGCTTGTGGAACTTGTAAGGCAGTTAAGGGTACGAAGCAGTTATAAGATAGTAGTAGTAGATGATGGCAGCGGCATAGATTATAAAGACATTTTTGAGCAGGTAGGGAAATATGCAAAGGTACTTTCGTATGCAAAGAATAAGGGAAAGGGGTATGCACTAAAGACTGCTTTTAAGTGGGTGAAGGAAGTGTATGGCGAGGCGGTAAGTATTGTAACGGCGGATGCAGATGGACAGCATCGCTTGGAAGATATTGCAGCAGTGGTAAGTGTAGCTGAAGTAAGGCACAATGCATTGGTACTTGGAAGCCGTGCTTTTAATGGAAAGGTACCCTTTAAAAGTTTGTTAGGAAATAAGATGACTTCTTTAGTTTTTTATTTAGCATCAGGCGTTAAGGTGAAAGATACTCAGACAGGATTAAGGGCTTTTGATGGGAGCAATCTAGAAGAATGTATAAACATACCTGGTGAACGTTATGAGTATGAAATGAATATGCTAATGGATTGGGCGAAGAAAAAGAGAAATATTTATGAGCAGTTAATAGAAACCATTTATATGAATGATAATAAGGGCTCTCATTTTCATCCAATAAGAGATTCTTTTAGGATTTATAAAGAAATTTTTAAATTTAGCTGTTCATCCTTTGTCTCTTTTGTAGCGGACTATATTTTATATGTCGTATTGACATTTGTCACACAAGGGATGGGGGTACAGATGAGCTTGTGGGTGAGTAATATAGGTGCAAGGCTTATAAGCGGTATGCTTAATTATGAACTCAATCGCAGGTTTGTTTTTAAGAGTAAGGAGCGCAGTATTAGGACAGCAGGAGAATATATTCTTTTAGCAGTGAGTATTCTGGCTTTAAATACGGTACTTTTAACTTTTTTAGTAGAGACCATGCTACCTAATAAATTTATAGCTAAGGTTGTTGTGGAATGTATATTATTTATCTTGAGTCTCACTATACAAAAGAAGATTATCTTTAGAAAAAGAAACATAAAAAAGGTACATTGTTAGAGGAGGAGAGAAATGGGCGAGAAGAAAAGGTGGCCTTATTGTTGGGCAATTTTTTATGGCATAACGTTGATGAGCTTTACGTCTTTTGTGCTTTTAAAAACTTTCGTTGTTAGATCGACGAATACAGTAGAAGCTAAAAATAATGGGATTTATGTTGCAAAGGAAGAAAAGGAAGCAACTGAAGATAAGGCCACAACGGATTTACAGAAAGTAGATACCAGTAGTGCATTAAGTGAGGGAGATAGTAGGCGTTATGAGGATGAGAATATGTGTATTAGTATTGAAACTAAGCGGGTAGAAGATACAACTGTTTATATTGCAGATATACAGATAAGTGATATAACGTATTTAAAAACTGCATTAGCAGAAAATACGTATGGTAGAAATATAAAAGAGACAACCTCTAAGATGGCAGAAGAAAATAAGGCTATTTTAGCTATTAATGGAGATTATTATGGTTTTAGAGATTATGGCTATGTACTTCGTAATGGGATGCTTTATCGCGCAAGTTATGGTGATGGGGATGATGAGGCCTTTGTAATTTATGAAGATGGTAGCTGTGAAACTGTAACAGAAAGTGAGAGGAGTGCAGAAGATTTACTAAGTAAGGGGGCAGTTCAAATTTTATCTTTTGGTCCAGGCTTAATAAAAGATGGTGAGATAGCCATTAGCGAGAATGAAGAAGTAGATCGTGCCAAGACTAGTAATCCTAGAACGGCCATTGGTATGATAAGTCCACTGCATTATATCATTGTGGTATCTGATGGCAGAACATCTGAGAGCGAAGGACTTACCTTATATGAGTTGGCGGGCGTTATGAAAGAAGCAGGTTGCACGCAGGCCTATAACTTAGATGGTGGGGGTTCATCTACTTTATGGTTTAAAGGAGAAATAATCAATAATCCTACAGATGGCAGAAAAACAGGTGAACGTGAGGTGAGTGATATTGTCTACATTGGTTAAAAAGAAAAGGACGAATATACAAAAAGGGATAATGAGTATGAGTGGTGTAACTGTATTCTGCCTGCTCTTTGCTATTATTTATAATTATTTTGGTCATGGGGTACATTCGGTCCATATGGATTATATGTTTTTATATCCGCTTATTTTAGGTGTTTTGTTTTATGTAAATTTAAATCAGATACTACAGGTTAAAGTGGTTTCAAGACTTTTCTTTAATACGTATAATTCAGGTATAGTAACACTGATAATAGGGAGTATGTTAAAGGGCATTTTTGAAATTGCAGGTACAAGTTCACCATATACAAGAATATATATGTGGGTAGGAATAGGGCTTATACTTATAGGCATTATATCTTATTTGATAAGTTATATCATAGAGTAAACTAGGGAGATTATAAAATCATCAATGATTTTGTAATCTCCCTTTGAGCGTATTGGTGATTGGTTTTGAATAAATAGAAAACAAAGAAAATTTATGTTATGCTAAGAGGTGAAGAAATGATATAGTTAAGAGATTTAAGGAGAGATAGTGTGAAGAAGAAAAGAATGCTTAATGAAACGCATATACTGAGATTTTCAGTAGGTGCAGGGCTAGTAATAGCGATTTTAGAGGTGATTTTAAGTTTTACGACGCATTCACAGGCTATTTTAATGGATGGTGTATTTGATACAGCGGAAGGAATCGTGGCAGGGCTTTTTGTATTATTATTGCCGCTTATATATAAACCTGAGACGGAGAAGAGGCCTTATGGTTATGCCCAGTTAGAAAGCATATTTATGATTGGAAAAGGATGTGCACTAGCAACTATTACCATTCAGCTTATTATAGATAATATTAGAATCATGATGTCAGGTGGGAGAGTGGTCAATTCATTAGTTGTAGGCGCCTTTGAATTATTTGTGTGTGGCTTTAGTATTGTAGTGTTATATTTTTTAAAGCATATGAATAAGCATATGAATTCTTTAGTAGTAGATGCAGAGATTCTATCATGGAAGATAGATATATTTTGCTGTTTAGGTGTGGGATTGGCCTTTATTTTAGAGATTTTTTTAAATGGAACATCAGTAGCTTTTATGTGTCAGTATGTAGACCAGGTGGTGGCTATTGTACTGGCATTATGTATGTTGCCACAACCTATAAAGATGGTTATTGACTCTCTAAGAAGTATTGTGCTATTAGCGCCTAAGGAAGAAGTTGTAGAACGAATCAAGGAAGTTGCGAATAATAAGGTGGCGGGAACAGGTACGGAGATTACCTTCTGTGACTGTGTACAGACGGGGCGCCAGATATGGGTAGATATATATGTGAGAAGCAAGGAAAATGCCTTGAATGTAGATTATCTTAAGGAACTAAGAAGTCATATGCTTGAAAATTTACAAGAGGAAATTGAAGATATACATTTAGACATTACACTAGATTTAGATTAGTGATTTAGTTATTGATAGTACAAACTTAACTATAGCTGAGACGGCTAAAAAGGTAGATGCATTTTTACAAAGTATTAAAGAGAAATAAAGACAATGTACATAAAATCTTTAGAAACAATTTATAGTATAAAAGTATGTTTATAAAATTTATATGTTTTTTGGTAGGAGGAGGGTATGTCACAAGCAACAAAGAAGGCATTGGCTGCATCATTAAAGAAACTATTAACGAAGAAGACGCTAGATAAAATAACGATTATTGACATTGTTCAAGATTGTGAAGTAAATAGGCAGACATTTTATTATCACTTTCAAGATATTTATGATTTGATTGAGTGGATATTTGCGGTAGATGCGGATAAGGCCTTGAATGGGAAGAAAACATATGATACATGGCAACAAGGCTTTTTACAAATCTTTGAATATGCACAGGAAAATAAGTCATTTATTATGAATGCATATCATTCAATAAGCAAGGAAAGATTAGAATACTATCTTCATAAAGTAACATATGATTTGTTAATTAATGTTGTTGAAGAAAAGGCTGTAGGAATGCATGTGAGAGATGATGATAAAAAGTTTATTGCAGACTTTTATAAATTTGGTTTCGTGGGCTTGATATTAGAATGGATACGTGGGGGGATGAAAGAAGACCCTGAGGAAATTATTAAACATCTAAGCACATTAATTCAAGGCGATTTTACAAGAGCACTTGAGAAATATCGCATGAATTATAGGATGAGTGAAAGAAGGCATTGATTTAGATATATCTCTTAATTTAGATAGTATACTATCATATTTAACAAAAATTAATTTAAAGAAAGTGTGATAAACATTATTAAAGTGTTTATCACACTTTTTGCGTTTAAGTGGGAAATTTTTGTAATAATTAATGGAATCGTTAAATAAGCTATGTAAGGAAGAAGTTACTGTTTTATAAATGTACAAAGCCGCCTAAGCAAAAAAAGTGTAACAGAGATGGAAAAGGGGAGAGAAAAAATGGAGAAGGTTAAAGGTAAGTTTCGAAAAGTAGTCATGTATTTACTAGATGTGCTAATAGTAAATATAGCGTTTTTAAGCACGTTACTGTTAAGGTTCGATGGGGATATTCCAGCAGAATATCAGCAATTGTACATAAAGAACATTCTTATCTTAACACCTATTTTAATAATAACATTTTACTTCTTTGGCTTATATAAGAGTCTGTGGAATTATGCCAGTATTGGAGAAGTATACTTGTTGGCACTAGCATGTGTCGTGGGTGATGGATTATTTATGATTGCAGATACATTAGGCGGTGGTTTATTTCCAAGGTCGATTTATATTTTATATCCCATTATTTTAACAGCTATGCTACTGGCTGTACGTATTAGTTATCGCATTATTAGAAAGGTGGGAAATGAAGTATATAGTAAAAAGGATGATACAGCTAAGCGCGTCATGTTAGTGGGGGCTGGCGAGGCGGCAGCTTTTATCATTAAGGACTTTGAAATTAATAGGCAAATTACAGATAGGATTGTCGTTTGTGTCGATGATAATGTAGACAAGCAGGGACAAAAATTAAAGGGCATACCAATTAAAGGAAAGATAGAAGATGTAGGACGTCTATCTAATCAGTATAAGGTTGATGAAATTATTATTGCAATTCCTTCAGCTTCAATGAAGCGTAAGAGTGAAGTTATTGCAATTTGTAAGGAAACAGGATGTGAACTTAAGATTTTCCCTGGCATTGAAGCACTTTTAAATGAACCACAGGAAGTAACTTCAATCCTAAGAGATGTAAGACCAGAAGACTTACTGGGTAGGGAAGAAATTAAGTTCAACAATAAAAAGTTAAAACAAGTTTTAGGCGATAAGATTGTTATGGTGACAGGCGGTGGCGGAAGTATTGGTAGTGAGTTATGTAGACAGATTATTAGTTTTGCACCCAAGTTACTTGTTATACTAGATATTTATGAAAATAATGCCTATGACTTACAGATGGAACTTTTGCAAAATGGTATTCCTAAGGAACAGATGCGTGTCGTTATTGCTTCTGTTCGTGATAAAGAGAAGTTAGAGGAAGTATTTGAAGAGTATAGACCTGAAATTATTTTTCATGCGGCAGCACATAAACATGTGCCACTTATGGAAGATAATCCATCTGAGGCAATTAAGAATAATGTTTTCGGTACAATGAATGTCGCACAATGTGCTGTGAAATATAAGGTCAAAAAATTTATAATGGTATCCACAGATAAAGCAGTTAATCCAACCAATGTTATGGGTGCCACAAAACGTTTATGTGAAATGATTATTCAAGCAATAAATGAGACAACTAAGACAACGGATTTT
Source organism: Cellulosilyticum sp. (assembly GCF_982396655.1). Classification (NCBI taxonomy): domain Bacteria; kingdom Bacillati; phylum Bacillota; class Clostridia; order Lachnospirales; family Cellulosilyticaceae; genus Cellulosilyticum; species Cellulosilyticum sp. Next base: position 21,989 of record NZ_CEVXFV010000048.1, read on the forward strand.
GTCGCAGTGCGCTTTGGAAATGTTTTAGGCAGTAATGGCAGTGTTATTCCATTATTTAAGCGACAATTACAGGCTGGAGGGCCACTTACAGTTACAGATCCAGAAATTATTCGTTACTTTATGACGATTCCAGAAGCCGTAAGACTTATTCTAGAAGCAACATCTTTTGCGACAGGTGGAGAAATATTTGTACTAGATATGGGAAAACCAGTTAAGATTCTAGATTTAGCCAAAAACTTTATTAGGCTTTCAGGATTAGTACCTGATAAAGATATTAAAATTAAATTTACAGGGTTAAGACCAGGCGAAAAGCTTTATGAAGAGCTTCTAATGGATGAAGAAGGTTTGCAGAAGACGTGCTCAGATAAGATTTTTGTTGGTAAACCTGGTACCATTGATTATATACAGCTGAGTAAGTATATTGAAGAATTAAGAGAAGTTGTACAAAATCACGGAGACATTAAAAAAGCACTGATGGAAGTCGTACCAACCTATAGAACTTTAGATTATAGAGAACAAATGGGTTAATGTAGAAACTAAAATGAGAGTGATATACTTAGTAATAAAGGGGCTACTACGGTAGCTCTTTTTTTACATGGGTTGAAATGCAAGATTGAATATTTGAAACAAATTATTGAAAAGTAAAAATTTTGGTGTTATATTCATGTTAATAAATTATATTTGTTTGTGTGAAGAACTCTTAGTTTGTGAATTTATAAAATGGAGGATGATACACATGGCAAATATAATTTTTTTAGTTGTGCTATTTTTAGCAAATGCGGTGCAAGCAATCACAGGATTTGCAGGAACAGTGTTAGCAATGCCGCCATCCATATTACTTATAGGGATGGATGAAGCAAAGGTAGTTTTAAATGCTATGGCATGGCTTTCGGGACTTATTATCGCAGTGCAAAACTGCAAAGATATTAATTTTAAAGAATTAGGTAAAATGATTGCCTTGATGTTTATTGGCATGATTATAGGAATGAAGGTTTATGAAATACTACCAGCAAATCAGCTTTTAATTATTTATGGCGTAGTTGTTATTTTAATAGGACTTAAGAATTTATGTATCAAAAAGACATTTCAGCTTAATAAGGTCATATGTCTATTAATATTATTAGCAGCTGGAGTGATGCATGGGATGTTTGTATCAGGTGGTGCCCTTTTGGTGATTTATGCAGTACAGGCTTTAAAGGATAAAAATGAGTTTCGTGCAACAGTGGCACCTATCTGGGTAATCTTAAATACATTCATGATGTTTAGCTACATGCGAGGAGGACTTGTAAGTGAGGCAAGCCTTCAGCTTATAGGAGTAAGTATTATACCTCTTTTTTTAGCTATATGGATAGGAAATAAACTGCAGAAGAAGATTAATCAAAAGGTATTCTTAAATTTAACTTATGGGCTGCTTATGATTTCAGGTTTATCTATTATCATTTAAGAATACTAGAACAGAGGACATTGAATAAGAGGGGGAAAAGATATGGCAATTATTTTACGCGATGTATTAGAAAAGTTGCATGATGTGGAGATTACCTTAGTGGGCGGAGAAGAAGGTCTTGATAATGTGGTAACCTGGGTGCATATGGTAGAGAATGAGGAAATCTCAGATTTTCTAAGAGGTGGAGAAATTACCTTTACAACGGGGATAGGATTAGGTGATAAGCTAGACTTAATCACACTGGTAAAAGCAGTATACCGCAATAGCGCCAGTGGAATGGTGATTAATATTGGACCTTTTATTAAAGAGATTCCAAAGGAAATTGGGGAATTTGCAGATGCAAATAAATTCCCTATTTTTATGGTACCTTGGCATGTACATATGGCAGAAATGATGCGCATTATATCCTTTGATATTACCAATTCAGAGAGGGAGAATATGGAACTTGAGGTAGCTATGAAAAATGCTATTACATCCCCACATCAGAAGGAGCTTTATGTCGAGCAGCTTAGCAGTAAGATGCTTATGCCAGAATGGCACTATGAAGTGGCGCTTATAGAAGTTGTAGCCAGTAAGAGTGGACTCTTAATAGGGGATAAGAAACTAGAAGCATATAAGAATACGTTACAGAATTTACTCATTCAGCATCATAGAGATTCTGTTATTTTAAAGATTGGAAATCGTTTAGTCGTTGTAATGGCTAACTATGCCAAGGAAGATATTAAACCAGCAATATTGAAGATGAAAGAGAAGTTTGCCTATGTGCTAGGAAAGGGAGAAATCTGTATGTGCGGTGTAGGTGGTGAGGTTAAAAACATTAGCAATGTGCATAAAAGTTATAAGCAAGCTATAAAGGTACTTAAGCTGGTAAGAGCGCTAAGTAGCAAGGAAGACATTGCTTTTTATGATGATTTAGGAACATATAAATTACTTATAGCAATTGAAGATAAAGAGGTGATTGAGGCGTATTACAAAGAAACTATTGAGCCTATTGCGCGCTATGATAGTTTTAATCAATCTGATCTGAGGGCTATTTTGGAAAGTTATTTACGTCATAGTGGTAGTGTAAAAGATACAGCGGAAGAAATGTTTATTCATCGCAATACAGTCAATTATAAAATCAAGAAGATTGAAGAGCTGCTTCAACTGGATTTATCGAATTTAGATAATCGGATTAAGCTCACTATGGGGTTAATGGTGGATAATTTATATAGTGAGTAAGGAAAAATGAAAGATGACAAGTAAGACAGGAGAGGTTCGCGTGAACAAGGGGGAGTGTAGTGGTGGACAGAGGCTATTGTGCTGAAGCACAATAAAGTTTGTGCCTTACAACCTTGAATAATTTCAGGGAAGTGATATGATAAAGCTATCAAACACAAACAAATATATAAACGAGACAATGGAGTCTAAACTTACAAAAAGTGAGTTTGGGCTCCTTTTTGTTTTAAAAAATAGGAGGGTTTTAGTTATGAGTGAAATGACAGGAAAAGAAATCGCAAAAATGCATGGTCAATACGTAATGCAATCTTGGTCAAAATCAGGAGGAGAGCCAATTCCAGTAGAAAGAGCAGAAGGAATCTATTTCTGGGATTACGAAGGTAAGAAATATGCAGATATGTCTTCATTATTAGTTTGCTCTAACTTAGGACATCAAAATAGAGAAATCGTAAATGCAATTAAAGAACAAGCAGATAAGATGTGCTTTATGGCACCAGCTTATGCAACAGAGCCTAAATCTAAGCTTGCTAAACTTTTAGTAGAAGTAGCAGGTGAGGATACATACAAAAGAGTATTTTTTACAAATGGTGGCGCAGAGTCTAATGAAAATGCTATTAAAATGGCACGTATGGTAACAGGAAGAAGCAAAATTTTTAGCTGCTATAGAAGTTATCATGGGGCAACCCTTGGTGCTTCTAATGCATCAGGGGACTGGCGAAGATTTGCTGCTGAGATTGGTGGTGCTAATGGATTCGTGAAGTTCATGAACCCACATATGTATCAAGATGGCTATACAAGAGGTGTGGATGATGCAGCTTGTACAGCATTTTACCTTAAACAATTAGACACACAACTTCATTATGAAGGGACAGAAAATGTAGCAGCTATTATTATGGAGAGCATCGTTGGTGCAAATGGTGTACTTCTTCCACCAGATGGTTATATGGAGGGGGTAAGAGCACTTTGTGATAAATATGGTATCATGCTGATTTGTGATGAAGTTATGGCAGGCTTTGGCCGTACAGGCAAAATGTTTGCTTGGCAAAACTACGATATCAAGCCAGATATGATTACATTTGCAAAAGGTGTAACTTGTGGATATGTCCAATTAGGCGGCGTAATCGTTAATGAAAAAGTGGCTAAATACTTTGAAGAAAATGTACTTCAATGTGGTTTAACTTATAGTGGTCATACTCTAGCTTGTGCCGCTGGGGTGGCATCAGTTAATTATTATTTAGAACATCATATATGTGAGCATGTTATGGAAATGAGTAAAATCTTATCAGAGTTCTTAAATAAAATGGTAGAAAAGCATGACTGCGTTGGGGAAGCAAGATGTATCGGTTTATTCGCAGCACTTGAGATTGTTAAAAATAAAGAAACGAGAGAACCGATGCAGGCTTATGGTGAACATGGGCCAGTGATGCCAAGCATTATGACAGAACTTAAAAAACGTGGTTTCTCAACATTCGGACGTGAAAATAACGTAAATATTTGTCCACCGCTTATTATAACCAAAGAAGAACTAGAAGAATATCTGCCTATCCTAGATGAAGTCTTAACATGGGTTGATGAAACTTACTTAGCATAATGGAATACGTCAAAGGTCAGATCAAGTAAGAGCCAGTGCATCTGACCTTTGGCAATAAATTGTAAATGAGGAGGAAGATATAATGTGGGATTATTTACAACCAGTAAAAATAAGATTTGGTGAAGGGAGAGTCTCTGAAATTAGACAATTAGCACAGGACTTAGGTTGCAGCAATGGCCTTTTAGTGGCTGACCCATTCTTTGCAAAAAGTGGCTTGGCTGATAAAATCGTAGCCCAAAGTGAAGGCACCTTAACCAGCATTTTTTCAGAAGTGTCCCCAAATCCTGATGTAACGGAAGTTGATAGCTGTGCCAAGATGATTCGTGATAAAAAGATAGAATTTGTTGTTGCACTTGGCGGTGGCAGTGCTATGGATCTTGCAAAAGCAGCTGCGAGTGTATGTAAAACCAATGAATCTATCAGAGTGTATCATGGGACAGGTGTGGCGATTAAAGGAGAGCATTTACCATTAATTGCAGTACCGACAACCGCTGGGACGGGGAGTGAAGTAACTTGCGTATCAGTACTTACGGATCATGCCAATGGAAAGAAATCACCTATTGTATCAGATAATTTCTTCCCAACCTTTGCAATCATTGACCCCGAGCTTACTTATTCAATGCCACCAAAGGTAACGGCAGGTACGGGTATTGATGTATTGGCACATGCTTTAGAAGGTTTCTGGAGCAAAGGACATCAACCTATTTGTGATGCTTGTGCATTACATGCAGCAGATTTGGTTTTTAAATATTTGTTCCGTGCTTATGAAAATCCAGAAGATAAAGAGGCGAGGGCAAAAATGTGTGAAGCTTCTGTTGTTGCTGGTCTTGCATTTACATTACCAAAAACAACGGCATCCCATGCTTGTTCATTCCCACTTACAAATATTCATCACATACCACATGGAGAAGCTTGTGGCCTGACGTTAGATTACTTTGCAAAAATTAATGCAAAAGCAGAGGATGGGAGATTAGATGAATTTGCTAGACGGTTAGGGTTTGAAAATACAGAGGATATGGCTGAGGCAATTCATGAATTAAAGGCTAAAATGGGGCTTAGAAATAATCTTGCAGATTTAAATTTAACAGATGAACAAGTAGCGGAGTTAGTACAAATCAGTCGTCATCCTAACTTATATAACAACCCTGTAGATATTACAGATGAGATGTTAGATGAAATGTATCAAAGTATGCGATAAATATTAATTAAGACAGACCTATTAAAACAAAGGTGTTTGAAGGTATATTTCCTGACGCCTTTGTTTTGATATATAGAAAGGTGGAGTAGAGATGAAATTAGTTACGGCAATTGTACGTCCAGAAAAAGCTGGATTAGTGATAGAAGCACTTTCTGATGCAGGTTATAACGCCTTTTCTAAGTGGAGCGTTTCAGGTAGAGGAAAGCAAAAGGGAATTCAAGTAGGAGAAGTTTTTTATGAAGAGATGCCTAAGAAGATGCTTTATGTAGCGGTGGAAGATGATGAGAAAGATGAAGTAGTTGACATCATCATACACAGTGCTAAAAGTGGAGAAAAAGGCAGTTCTGGAGATGGAAGAATCTTTGTTGCTGATATTGAAGAGGCCTATACGATTAGTGAACAGTAGAAAAAAGAAGCAAAAGATGAAAAGCAGAGGGCAGTAAAAAATAGGGTAATGTGGGGAAGAGAAGACTGTTAAGAGAATAAGAGGGTTAGGAGGATGTGTATGGCGGAGAATGGAAAAAAGCGATCAACTTTAGAGAAGTCTTTGGGACCTGGAGCGATTTGGGCTGTGGCTGTTGGATCAATTATAGGATGGGGATGCTTTATTCAAGGTTCTAACTGGACAGTGAGAGCTGGCGGCCCCTTACCGTTGCTATTAGGTTTTTTAGTAGGTGGTCTACTTATGATTGTAGTAGGATATAGCTATGCCTATATGATTGCTAAATTTCCTGTAGCAGGGGGCGAGTTTGCTTATGCTTATAAGGGATTTGGGAGGACTGCGGCCTATATATGTGGATGGATGCTATCTTTGGGGTATTTATCCATTGTTGCATTAAATGCTACAGCATTGCCTGTACTTGCGGGTTATATATTCCCAGGCGTTTTTAACAGGGGATATCTATATACGATTGCTGGATATGATGTATATGCAGGAGAAGTAGCACTTTCATGTTTCTTTATTGTATTATTTGGGATTATGAATTATCGTGGGGTTAAATCAGTCGGTAAATTGCAGCTGGCAATGGTGCTTATAATGTGTGGTGCCGTTGTGGTTTCTGTACTAGGAACCGTTGCAACAGGTAATTTTAAGGTAGACCATTTAATGCCTCTTTCTGGCGCGGATGGCAAAAGCTTTGGTAGTGGATTTATTTCAATACTGGCATTGGCGCCTTTCTTATATGTAGGGTTTGACTGTATTCCACAAGCTGCTGAAGAATATAGTTTTTCACCTAAGAAATCTAAGATGCTGATTTGCTCTGCATTAGTAGTTGGTGCATTAATTTATGCATCTATGGCAGTTGTTACAGATTGCGTGGTTCCTTGGACGGAGGTTCAAAATTTAACAGATGTGACAGGCAGTACGGTCAAATGGCATACTGGGGCAGTATTAGAAATGGCTATGGGTAGAGCTGGAGTTGCTTTCGTGGCACTGGCAGTATGTATGGGGATTTTTACAGGAATGAATGGATTTTTTATGACCTCTAGTCGTTTGCTTTTTGGTATGGCGAGGGCTAAAATGTTGCCTCATGCATTTGGAAAGATTCATAAAAAATATAATACACCTGGGGCATGCGTTATTTTTACACTATGTATTTGCAGCATTTGTCCATTCTTTGGACGTGAAGTAATTAGCTGGGTTGTAGATATGTGTTCGGTAGGAACAGCATTTGGTTATTTCTTCACATGTGCTGGGGCCTATATTTTAATCAAAAAGTATGGTGACCCAACAGATGAAAATAGAATTCATCCAGCAGTAGCTATTTTAGGGTGTGTCATTTCAGTAGCTATTTTATTACTTCTTATTGTCCCTGGTTCACCAGCTTGCATGGTAAAAGAAAGCTGGATTGCACTTGCAGGTTGGGTAGCAATGGGAACGCTATTTTATTATGTTTCAAGAAGAAGGTTTATGAAGGTACCAAAGCGAGATATGGATTACTTAATATTAGGCAATGTACAAGTTAACCGTGGTAGAAGAAGTGGCAAAGCGGTATCAGAAGGAAAAATTGTAGGGGAATTAGTTATTAAATAATAAAAAAGTGAAGTGTGTGCTAAAAGAAAAAGCGTAAATCTTGACCTTGAGCCCCACTTCATTTTTTTGTGATGTTACAAGGTAGGGGCAATGCATAATTTCACATGAGCAAAGTTTAATGCATAACCAAAGCTTGAAGGTAATGGGGATTAAAAAAGAAAATATAAAATGATATAATTTAGAATATATAAAAAATAAGTTTATATAGAGAGAAATCAACTAAAAACTTGAAATATACATGTAGGTAAGTTGGTTTCTCCCAATGATTTCACATGGCTAAAGACTATGCATCACTAAAGTTTATAAATGTGAAATCTATAGAGAAATCAGCTAAAAACTTGAAAGGTACATGTAGGTAAATAGGTTTCTCCCAATGATTTCACATGACTAAAGACTATGCATTACTAAAGTTTATAAATGTGAAATCTATAGAAAAATAAGATGAGTTGAAGGAGCGAATTAAATGAAAATATTAGTTTTAGGCAATCAGAAACGTTATGAAAAGTACATGCCGGATGTATCACTTGCAAGAGCGTGTGAATTAATTTATTGCCCATGCGGTACAAGTGAAACTCAAATTATAGAGATAGGCAAGGCGGCAGATATTATTTTTGCAGATGCTATTAGCCCTGTGACTAAGTATATGATAGACCATTTGCCAAACTTAAAGATGATTCATTCTGAAGGTGCAGGATATGACAAAATAGATATTCAAGCAGCTGCTGAAAAGGGCATATATGTATGTAATAATAAAGGTTGTAATGCAAAGGCTGTAGCAGAGCAGACGATTTTATTGATGTTAGGCGTGCTTCGATTTGTTGCAGTAGGGGATAGAGAAGTAAGAGCGGGCAGACAAATCCAGATGAAAGAAGAAAGGATGATAAGTGGTATTTATGATTTAAGTGATGCAACTGTAGGACTAGTAGGCTTTGGGGATATAGGAAAAGCAACAGCACAGCTGCTTAAAGCTTTCGGCAGTAAGGTTTATTATTATACAAAACATCGTAAAGATGAGGAGAGCGAACAATTTTACGGTGTGGAGTATTTACCTTTAGAAGAAATGTTGCCATTATGCGACTTAGTAAGTTTACATATGGCGGTAACAGAAGAAACAATAAACATGGTCAATAGCGATTTCTTTGAAAAGATGAAAGATGGGGCATATCTTATTAATACAGCAAGAGGAGAATTGGTCGATGGCAAGGCACTATATGAGGCGATTGTAAGTCATAAGTTAGGCGGTGCAGGATTAGATACCGTTTACCCAGAGCCAGTTAAAAAAGATAATATTTTATTACAGCTTCCCGAAGCAGAAAAAGATAAGGTATTATTTGCACCACATTTAGGGGGCGTAACAGTAGGAAGTTTCGGTCGTATGCATAGCCATATGTGGCAAAATGCAGAAAGGATTGCTTGCGGCGAAAGACCGGATTGTGTTGTAAATGCAATTTAAAAACTGGATACGTCAATTTAAAGGAGTGTCAACTAAATACCTTATTAACTACCTTTACGTCTTTAAAACCCTACAGTACCTAAAAGAAGAGAAAGAATCAGCTAAAAATAAGGATTGGCTCATTTATAGTACTTCTAGTTTTGTTGACACAAGAATTGTAAATTATAGAATGCGGACTGCAATCTTTGTGTAACTAATTGTTCAGGAAACAATTAGTGTATAGTGACTTGCCCTCTAATAATAAAGTTAGGCAAAAATTATGACGAATAATTATTCAAATGATACTAATAGTATAGCTTCAATATTTCAGAATAGGAAAATTAGGCCATAAGGACTTTAAGTGTTATTTATTAAAACTGACTTGCGTATGATATGATAGATTAATACAAAAGGAGCAAGTAAAAATAAAAAACAGAAATACTATTGCACAAAATAACGAGGATGAAATAATGGTTAACTTTGAATCAACTAATACTACTCAAACAGCAAAGAAAAAAGTACGTTGTATGTCCACAATTTCATCTAACAGAGCCAAAAATATAAATCAAGAGAAAATACAAAAAGAGTGAATGGTGGAGGCGTTAAAAAGTCTTCACTATTCACTCTTAATTATTTATTTAATTATTTATCATAGCCGTTAATTTAAGCCTAAGTTTTTCCAAGTCGAAGTATTTCTTCTAG
>NZ_CEVXFV010000049.1:0-30985 GCF_982396655.1 Cellulosilyticum sp.
ACTTACCAGCTTTTTTTCTACAGACCTATTTGGGGGAGAGAGAAAAAAGTGAGGTGGGGGGCAGCTGGTGAGTTGCCCCCTTCTAGCTATTCCTTCCGTGATTTGTGAACCTCTAAGCTTGAGATACAAAGCAACGTGGTGAACTCGCGCGCACGTTTCACTGCGCTGCTCAAACAGCACCACTAAAGGCGCTTTGTATCTCTTCACTAAGAGGTTCATCAAATCACTCCATAGGTAGACTAGTAGGGGTCAACTTACCAGCTTTTTTTCTACAGACCTATTTGGGGGAGAGAGAAAAAAGTGAGGTAGGGGGCAGCTGGTGAGTTGCCCCTTTCTAGCTACTCCTTTCGTGATTTGTGAATGGGGTGTGATTGGAAAGAGGGGGAAATGAAATAGATATTTTATAGGGTAATAAACCAAACATTAATTAAACTAGAAAGATGGAAAATAATGAATGAATCCTTATCAATATGCTAGAAATATAAAAAGTGTAAATCTTACTGGTGTACAAGAAGCTTTAGAACAGGTACTTCTTTTAATTAATGAGGAGCTTTTAAAAGATTGTAAGATAGGAGAGTTAGGTTTAGATTTTTTTCAAGACACACTTGATTTTATCAAAGCACATGAAAAAGCGTTCTATCTTTTTTTGATAAAAAGGCCAAACTATCGTTTTATAGAAAAATGGAAGGCTGGTATTAAATATCATCTTTATGCAAGAGTCACATTAAGCATTGATAAGAGGAACAAAGAGTTTACATTGGAGATGATTGAAACAAATTAAAATCAGGATATTTCATACAGGATGGGTATGCGTATCACCCTATTTACCATTTGGAGGAGATGACTGCAATATCATAAAAGCATCAGGATTAATGACAAAAAAAGAGACCGTTTATGGCTTCCTGTATCAGCATATCTCATTGAACACCCCAAGGGAAAGATTCTTGTAGATTGCGGTTGGCATAGGGACATGAGTCCTAATGGAGAATTTGATAAGAAGGCACAGTAGCCAAAAGAATTTGATTGTAAATAGAATCCGTTATCAAAGTAAATGGTGGAAAAGTTGTAAACTTACAGGTTTTGATTGGAATGATAATGAAGGGCCTGTTAATAAATCCTATGACTTGTTTGGAAATGGCAGTGTGAAAATGATTAATATACCTGGCCATAGTGATGGGTTATGTGCAGTAAAGGTGAAAAATGAAGAGGGAAAATATGTTCTTCTAATTTCTGATGGGGGCTATGCCACAAAATCATGGAAAGATATGATTACATATGGAGTGTGTATGGATAAAGTTTCACAAAGAAAGTCATTAGAATGGATTAGGACTCAGAGCATGAATGAGAATTGTCTAGAATCAATTGCTAATCACGATATAGCTGTTATTCCGCATAATATTATTTTATAAATTTGAAGAAATCAGCAATAAGTTTAAGTCTTAGATGATTAAGAAATAGGACCTCCCAAAGGAGGTCCTATTTCTTAATTTAAATATCAACATATTTGTCTAACAAAGCCTATTTTGAACGTGTGTACGTATAGGTGCCATAGCGCGTTAGAAGTTCGCTAAGTTGGTAGGCTGTGTAGATTGCTTGTTGGAAACTGAGGGGGCTATCTGGGGAGAATGATGCTGTTGTAGTGTCCGTTGTCATGAGACCTGATTGTACCATGAAGGTGATGGCGTCGTCATAGCTTGCTGAGACGCTGGAGAGGTCTGAGATTTGAGGGACAGTTGGCAGATAGCTTGTGTTGAAGCCTAGTTGTTGTAAGAAGGTGTAGCAAGCAAGGGCTGCATCCTTTCTAGTGATATTTAAGTTTTCTGTGTAGATAGAAGGTTGGTTATAAATAATTTGACTGCCAATTAAATTTTGATATTTACTTGGTGCGGCACTTTTTAGAAGTGTGAGAAATTCTCTTTTTGTAATAGGTGCCATATAATTTCTTGTGGAAGGAATGATCCAACCTTTTTCAATTGCGAGTTTAACAAAAGGTTCTGCCCATTCGGAGTAGCTTTTGTTTTCAATTTGAAGTTCACCTGTGTCCGTTTTTACGAGGCTGAAGTTTTCAGCACCATATTCTAGAAGCTTATTCATATCAACATATTGATTAGGTGCATCTGTGCGCATGGTGACAGCAATGAGGTCAATATTATCATAACTAGCTTTAGTAACGAGTGTACGTTTAGCAGGGGTGTGGTAACCTGTCTTGCAACTTGTAACATGTTCGTTATAATAAGCACTACTTTGATCAAAGAGTGCTGAAGTATGTGTGAGTGGAATTTGTTTGCCTGTGTTTTCTACATTAAATGTATAAGTAGCTGTACCAGCAATCTTAGCGAGTGTTTCATTAGCAAAGGCACCACGTGCGATTTCGCCTAAATCATGAGGCGTAGTATAGTGATTTTCATCATGATAGCCATGAGGGTTCACAAAGTTAGAAGAAGTTGCACCAAGTAGCTGAGCCTTTTCGTTCATCTTTTTAGCAAAGGCTGAAATACTGCCAGCATCTTTGACAGCCATGTCATGAGCTACGAAGTTATCAGAAGCCATCATAATTGCGTGAACGCCGTCTTTAGCCGTATAGGTGTCACCTACATTTAAGCCAATTTGGCTGCTATCTGTAGGTACATTATTTAAGGCATCTTGTGTTTTAGTTACTAATATATTTTCATCTAAATCTTCTACTAAAAGTAGAGAGGTTAAAATTTTAGTTGTACTTGCAGGATAAAAGGTTTCATTTGCATTTTTGGCAAATAAGATTGTATTAGTTGTAGGCTCTATTAAAATGGCACCATCTGAACTTAGTTCAGGGAGTGGTGTAGCCATTAAACTATTACAAAGTATTGAAATACCTAAAATGAAGTAAATAAATTTACGATACATCAAAAGTTCCTTTCTGTAATTTATTAGAAATACTTCTTTAGAACAACATTATAGCACTAAAGACAAGGGGGGACAAATGATATAGAAGGTAAATCTAGATATGTATATCCCTATATTAATAAAAAAAATTTATAAAAATGTATATTAACCTCAAAATAGACCATACTTTAGAAGAATATAAGTAAAAATTTGAAAGGAGATTTATAAATAATGATGTATCAATCCTTAGAAAATTTTTCCCTAAGAAAAATTAATTATGTGAAAACAAGAACAACGATTTTGAAAACAGCAGCTAATCTGTTAAAGCAAGAAGACTTTTCAGATATTACAGTAGATGAAATTTGCCAGAAGGCACAGATTTCAAGAGGCACATTCTTTAATTATTTTCCAACGAAAGAACATATATTTCATTACTACTTAAGAATCTTTACAATTAGGATTGCACTTAGAATGAAGGAATGGCCTGAAGGACTAAGTTTTCATGATAAGATTACGCAGATTTATGAATGGTTTAAAGAAGATAAACAATATGCTAAGTTCTTTAATAATTATATTAACTTTGTGCTTTATGTAGGTGAAAAGTCTAATGAGATGAAGCTTATTGATGCGGAGTTTGTTTATTTCTTTAACGGTATTACAGAAGAAGAATATGCACAGTATAATGAACTTACATTAGGTAAGCTGTTTGAAAAAGTATGTAGTGATGCCAGTGAAAAGGGCGAGATTGTATTAAAAGATAGCCCAGAAGCACTTAGTAGCTTGCTTATAGGTACATTAGCAGGTGCGTATTTAAGTGAAGTAGTTAATTCAGAAAAAGCACATTTGGATACATTTGAAAAAATATGGTATAAATAACGAAAGAAGAAAAAAATTGTAAAAAAGTAGTTGAATTTAAAAAAGGCATAGTGTATAATAAAATTAAGCTTGAAAAAGCGAAATTAAATAATCGGCAAAATTAGGGAAACCTAATGACGCAAAGCTATAGGGATTAAGGTGAGAACTATGTCAGCCAGCTGCTCAGTATGTAAGTAATCATACTGGTTTACAACTTTTAAAATGTTGTTTGTATTTAATGTGCAAATAACTATTGAGACGTTGATTGACATAGCTGCTCTGTATACATGGAGTGGCTATTTTTTGTTATAAAAATTAATAAGTCTATAAAGAAATAATAAGACAACTAGAGAGAAAAGTATTAGAGTTTGCTATAGGGAATAAGAGAATAAATATAATCCCTTAAATTTTATAAGTGTTTAAATCTGCGAAACACTAAAGTATGAAAATCAATCTCTTATTCATAAAAATGTTCCAACTAATGAAACGGATTAATATATGCATATGCAAATGTACAGGGGTGTATCATAATATAGAATGAAGTAACGCATAGGGGTATGCAAGGTTACGTATAATTCGTAAATATACAGGGGTGTGTATTTACAAGATTCTATAGTATGCATAATAACAAGAGTTTAGGGAAGACTTGAACGGAATCAAGTAATTAAAAACAAATGCCTCAATATCTATTTAATATGAACGGAAAAAAAGTGCTTCAGGGGTGGAGCACTTTTTTTGTGTGCAATAAAAATATAAAGTATATACTAAAAGGGGCTTGAATAAAATGGAAAAAGAGACGAGATACAATAATAAATATATAAATAAATAATAGAAGGGGAGCGCCTATGTTTGTAAAAAATGTTTGCAAGAAAGTGGTTTACTGGTCTATAAGTTTTGCGCTACTTTTAACATCTGCTACATCAATAACGACTTATGGCAAAACGGGGGAATTTACAGCAAATGCAATGGCACCTTTATATGTGACAAATTGGAATCAGTTTAAGAGTGACCTTAATTTAGCAAAACAAATGGGCATTCAAGGCATTAGTGTGGATGTCTGGTGGGGGAATGTTGAAGGCGAAAAGGATAATCAATTTGATTTTAGTTACTATGATCAGGTATTTGCAGCTATTAAAGCAGCGGACTTAGAAATTATACCAATCATGTCGTTTCATCAATGCGGCGGAAATGTAGGTGATGATTATAATGTATATTTACCTAACTGGATATGGACTAAATATGAAGGACAAAGTATAAGGGGAGAAAAGCTTTCTAGTGAAAATCTAAAATATAAGAGTTCTCAAGGTAATTATAGCAGTGAATACATAGCCTTGTGGGCTGATGAAGTGGTAAAAAATGAATATATTGATTTCATGAATGCTTTTGAAGACCATTATGGTGAGATGTATAGGGAGGATATTGAAGAAATAAATATTAGTGGTGGGCCTTCAGGGGAACTGAGATATCCTTCTTATAATAGTCATGATAAGGATACAGGCTATCCAAGTAAGGGGGCAATGCAGTGTTATTCTGATTTGGCTCAGGTGGATTTTAGGACAGCAATGTTAGAGAAGTATAAGAGTTTAGAAGGGATTAATAGAGCTTGGAATTGTAATTTAACAAATATAAATGAAGTAACACCGCCGATGGATGGGGATTATTTTTTCTATAACAATGGGTCACATAGCTATTATGAAAGTCAGTATGGCAAAGACCTTTTAGCGTGGTATAATGGGGCACTTGTTACCCATGGAAAAAATATGCTGACGTATGCAGAGACCGCTTTTGACGAGGAACTAGATCATATTAAGTTGGGGATTAAGATACCTGGTGTCCATTGGCAGATGGCATCAGATACAACGCCTCGTGCGGCAGAAGTTTGTGCAGGCATTATTAATAGTGATTTTAGTGAAAGTAATGGCTATGGTTATAATCCGATACTCAAGATGATAAGCAGTTTTAATGGTAGGGTCGTTTTACATTTTACTTGCCTTGAAATGAATGATTACGCAGGGAATAATACTTCTACGCCTAAAACGCTTGTGGCTTATGTAGGGGATAGTGCAGCCAAATTAGGCGTAGAAATTAAAGGGGAAAATGCCTTGTCAGGCGGCAATGATGCAGCTTATTTTTGGAATAATATAGAAGAAGCAGTAAGTAAGCATCATTATAATGGGGTGACTATATTGCGCTTAAGAGATGTGGTAGAAGGGCAGTCTTATAATTATTATAAGAGACTTATAGAAACATATAGACCTTCTGAAGAAACAGATACAGTGAATGTAAACTTTAAGGTAAAGAATGCACAAACTTATTGGGGACAAAATGTGTATATAGTGGGAAGTATTAAAGCGTTGGGGGAATGGAATGTAGATAAAGCTGTGATATTAACACCTACAAAGTATTCTGAGTGGGAAGTCAGTATAGGGGATATACCAGCATATATTACATTTGAATTTAAATTCATCAAGAAGGATGCATCAGGAACTGTAATTTGGGAGAGTGGGAATAATCATGTGTATACTACTGGAGGAGATGGGGGCACCTTTATAAGTACATGGCAATAAATAGGAAGCACATAGTATAAAAATAGACATATAAAAAGAGCAAGTACAACTGGTGTTGTGTATTTGCTCTTTTAGGTTAACCTAGAAAGTATTTTAGGAGTAAGCCAAGGCTAAGTGTTAAGAAATACATACTGTTAAAGCACATAAAGTTTTTTACTGATAAAATAAAGGTTTGGCTTTTAATTTGTTTTTGCTTAAAGAGTTTTATGTTTTTTGTGATAGGAATTAATGTAGATAAAGTAATAAGTACAGTCCAAGGTAGGTAGTTAAGGAGTATACCTATAAGGAGTGCCATGTAGCTCATATAATAAAGGATTTGCCATAGTATAAGGCCTGCATTTTTTCCTATATAGAGAGGCAAGGTATAGCGTTTATTAATTAGGTCATCTTCCATATCACAAAGGTTATTGGCCAGCATAATATTTGCAATAGTACAGATAAGGGGGATGCAAATAATGAAAATGCCTATTAAAGCATGTAGATTGAAGCTGGCGGTGAGTATACCTGAACTAAAATGAAGGGCTAGGATATTTTCATTAAATATGTGAATATAAATAGTAATGAAAGTTAGGATAAATCCCATTGTAACCCCTGAAAAAGCTTCACCAAAAGGTGTACGAGAAATAGGTAGTGGTCCGAAGGTATAGATAATACCAATGATAAAGCAGACCATACCTAAAAGTAGTACAACAAAATTGGTTCTTAAAAAGAGGATAAGTCCAAGCAGGGCAGAACAGGTTAACATGGCAAAAATCATATTGCGTACAAGTTTAGGACTAAGTTTATGCTGTCCAATGGCATTGTGTACTTCGTAGCCATAGCCAGACTTTTTTATAGCTGTGGTATAGTCTACATAATTATTAATAGCTGTTGTGGTCATATCAAAGATAAGCATACTTATAAACATAAGTAGTGCATTAGTTACATTAAAAGTATCAAAGGCATAGAGTGTATAAACTGTTCCGATTAGGAAGGGGATAACACTAGCAACTTTGGTACGAATCTCAACGAGTTGTAAAAATTGTTTAATAGTCATAAGTAATCTCCTGATGTCAAAGTAGTCTTATAAAAAATAGGATTTATAAGAACCTTTTTAGTATATCGGATTTTTAGTAGCTTTACAAATTCAACTGACAAAATTTTATAGTAGATTATTATGAAGAAGTTATGTTAATATAAAAATTAGCATATAAATTATAAACCAATATAAGGAAGGTACATATGAGAAACGAAGAGAACAAAGGTAATGCCTTGGCGCTATTGCCATTAGGCGTGTTTTTAGTGTTATTCCTTGGCGTAGGGATTGCCACAAAGGATTTTTATAAGATGCCAGTACTTGTAGCCTTTATTACAGCTACAGCTGTTGCACTTATGTTTAATAGAAAACAATCATTTAATGAAAAAATTGAAATATTCTGTGAGGGAGCAGGGCATTCAGATATTATGATGATGTGTATCATCTTCATTTTAGCAGGTGCTTTTGCCACTGTTGCAAAAGCTATGGGTGGGGTAGATTCTACTGTTAATTTAAGTTTACACTTAATCCCACCACGTTTTTTAGTGGGTGGATTATTCCTTATCGCTTGTTTTATTTCACTTTCAATGGGAACATCTGTAGGAACAATTACAGCGCTTGCACCAATCGGGCTTGGAATTGCAGAGACAACAGGTATGCCGATTCCATTAGTTATCGGTGCAATCATTGGTGGGGGAATGTTTGGTGATAACCTTTCAATGATTTCAGATACAACAATTACAGCAGCACGTACGCAAGGTTGTGAACTTAGAGATAAGTTTAAAGTAAACTTCCTTATTGTATTACCAGCTGCAATTATTACAATTGTGATTTTAACAATTATGGCAGGTGAGTACCAACAAGCCCTTACTGGGGAATATCCATATGAATGGATCAAAGTACTGCCATATGTTGCCGTACTTATTGGAGCGCTTATTGGGATTAACGTATTTGTTTTACTTGCAGGAGGAACAATTTTTGCAGGTATTGTAGGTGTAGCGACTGGTGCTTTTGATGTATTTGGCGCAGTAGATGCAGCTTCAACAGGTATGATTGGTATGGCGGAAATCGTTATTTTATCAATTATCATTGGCGGAACACTTGAACTGATTAAACGTAATGGCGGGATTGATTACTTACTTGGTTTCATTAAACGTCGTATTCGTACACAAAAAGGTGCGGAGTTTGGAATTGCAGCGCTTGTAAGTCTTGTGGATATGTGTACAGCCAATAATACAATTGCAATCGTTATGGCAGGTCCACTGGCAAAAGATATTGCAGAAGAATATGATATCGACCCAAGAAGAACTGCAAGTATCCTAGATATTTTTGCAGCTTGTATCCAAGGAATCATTCCTTATGGTGCACAACTCCTCATTGCAGCAGGACTTGTAGGAGTATCACCTATGGAAATCTTAGGTTATTTACATTACCCAATGCTCATGGGAATCTGCGGGCTTATTGCTATTGCATTAGGCTTCCCTAAATTTAAAAAATAATGACATAAAAGAAGGAGAAGAATTTTAGTATTCTTCTCCTTCTTTTATGTTTAAGTGAAGTTAAAAGCTTATATGTAAGATGTGGAGGAGGTGATTTTGGTATAATAGAAAATAGCTATAAGTTGAAATAGATATTTTTGTATATGAAAAGGGAGATTAGATGAATATGTCAAAATGGAAAGAGATGAACCAGTCGTTATTAGGGGGAGGAGTAGGATTTGCAACAGCTGCATTTATAGGCCTAGATGGAATTAGAGAAAATATATTTTTTCCATCATTAGTGATTGGAATATGTTTAATGGCGGCTGCAGGTCTTTTATATTTCATCAGAGTGTATTTGAAAGGGGGAGGAGAAGAGATTTTGAAAAGATATAAGAAGTTAGTGTTTATAGTTTGTACCATAGGCATTTTATTTTTTACCGCATCACAGATAGGATATAGGGGATATGGTAGTTTATATCCAATCTCGCTTAAGACTACGCAGACCGAATCAAAAGAAATTGTAAAAGAGTTATTCGAGAAAGAATTAAAAACTTGTGCAAGTTGGAAGATGCTTTATAGTTATCGTTTAGCAGATTATAGCATTGATGATATCAGAGCCAGAAAGCAAGCAAATGGTAATATAAAATTTACAATTGATTACTCAGTAAAACCAAAATGGTGCGCAAGAGGTTACTGGATAGCTGGAAATGGGGTGCAAGAGTGGCCTTGGATTAAGGATAAAAGGTGCATGGGGGAAATTCAATATAAAGACGGGGTATACATATTAACAGGACATGGAACAGGACCTTAAAAATAGGTTTATAAAAGTATCATGGTGAGATAATGTAGAAATTTGACAAAATTGGTATGACCATATTAAAATTGGTTATACCAATTTTTTTTAGGAGTAAAAAATGGATACTAAAATGAGTTCAAGAGAAATTGCAGTAAGGTATATTTTAGATAAGATTAAGCAGAAGGAATTTAAAGAAGGGGATAAACTTACTAATGAAAGGGCCCTTTCTGAAGAATTAGGCATTAGTCGTGTGTCTTTGCGAGAAGCTATATGTACATTAGGTGCTATGGGCATACTAGAGACAAGGCAAGGCGGTGGGACGTATATTAGTGGTTATAAACCGCAGATTATAGGAAAAATCATACAAACGTATGGCTTATTTGACCGTTCACTTATAGAAGAAGTTTTTGAAGCCAGAAGTTTAATTGAAGCAGATGCTGCAAGATTAGCAGCGAGAAATAGAACAAAAGAAGACTTGCTGCATTTAGAAAAGGCACTTATTCACCATGAAATGACTTTGGTTTTATATGAGCAAAAGAAGGTGGATGCTAAGGAAATGATGAAGTGTGATGGTGAAGTCCATTTAGGTATTGCGGCATCTTCGCATAATAATTTTATGGTACAGATGATTGAATCTATGCGTCATGTGACAGAGACACAAGATTATTTTAGTGAAGAAAATACAGTCAATCACAATCACTTTAAAGAATCTGCCATCATGCATAGGAAGGTGTTTGAGGCAATAGAACGCCAAGAGGCAGATGAAGCGTATAGGCTTATGGCAAAACATATCAATGAAGTACGTTTAGCTATTAAATAACTAGAAAATGAAACAAGGAGAGTAAAAATGAATCAAGATAAAAAAGAATTTAACTGGGCGATTTTAGGAACAGGTGTTGTGGCAAATGAGATGGCACAAGCACTCACAAATGCAGGAAAGTCAATTTATGCTGTGGGGAACCGTACACATTCGAAGGCAATTACTTTTGCAGAGCAATATGGCATTTCAAAAGTATATGATGATTTTCATGAGATGTTTACGGATCCAGAGGTTGATATTATTTATATTACAACACCACATAACACACATATTGATTTCTTAGAAGTTGCACTAGCACATGGGAAACATGTATTATGTGAGAAATCCATTACTTTAAATAGTGAAGAACTAAATCGAGCCAAAGCTTTAGCTGAGAAAAATGGTGTGGTTTTAGCAGAGGCTATGACGATTTATCATATGCCTCTTTATAAAAAGCTTAGAGAAATCGTAAGTTCAGGCACATTAGGTGAGATGCGTATGATTCAAGTCAACTTCGGGAGCTATAAAGAGTATGATATGACAAATCGTTTCTTTAATATGTCTCTTGCTGGTGGGGCTTTATTAGATATTGGAGTATATGCTATTACACTGGCAAGATGCTTTATGAAATCTAAGCCAAATGATGTGAAATCACAGGTACAATATGCGCCAAGTGGAGCAGATGAAAAGGCTGGTATTTTAATGATGAATGAAGAAGGGGAAATGGCAACTATTGCTTTAACACTCCATTCCAAACAGCCTAAGCGTGCTATGATTTCGTGTGATAAGGGGTATATTGAAATCATGGAATTCCCAAGAGGGGATGAAGCAACCATTACTTATACAGCAACTGGTGAAAAAGAAGTGATCTGCATGGGAACAAGTGCAAAAGCACTTCAATATGAAATGGAAGACATGGAAAGAGCTGTGTGTGGTGAAAAGGATGAAATGATGCTAGCGTATACAAGTGATGTTATGGAGATTATGACAGATATTCGTAAAGAATGGGGCATGTATTACGAGGGAGAATTAGAAGTATAATAAGTTAGTTATAAGTCACAAGTTATAACCTATAAGGTAAATATTGTAAATACTTATAGAAAAAAATAGAATAAAAGGATAGAATGATACTGTCAAAAATAGCTCATAGCTCTTTAATAAGAGCTATTTTTATTTATTAAAGCTATTTTTATTTATTAAAATGTTTAGGGGGAAGTATGAAAACAATCGCTTCAAAAATTATTTATGCTATTGTAATTTGTGCCATAGTACTTGTATCAACTGTTAATGTTATTACAATATCAAGTAGTAGAAATCTGCAAAAAACAGAGGCAGAAATACAATTAGCACAAAGTGCTGAATTGATAGGAAAAGAGATTCAGCAGATAATGGATAAAACAGTAGATTATGTAGATTTAATAGAGGAAACTATTACGTTAACATTTAATCAAACATTAGTAGATGATAATGATGAGTATGTTAAATCGTTTATGCAATCATTAGAACCTATGATAAAGAGCATGGCAACAAGTTATGAAGATGCACTAGGGGTAGCAATCTTTATTAATCCAGAGCTGACACATACAGTACATCAAATTGTATTAGAAAGAGCGCAGAGGGGTGAAGAGATTAGCCAACTCTACAAATTTAGTAAAGAAGAATTTTATAGAGAAAATCCAGATATGCAGTGGTATTATACACCAGTACAAGCAGGAGAAGGTGTATGGAGTGACCCACATACAGACGGCTTTTCAGATAGCATGAGGTTTTCTTATACGAAGCCTATTTTCAAAGAAAATCAATTAGTTGCCGTTATTGCAATTGATTTATTTTTTGATCAGTATCAAGAAATGATTAATGAATATCAAGTATATGAAAATGGATATGCATTTTTCTTAAACAAAGACATGAATTATATTGTTCATAAAGACTTTGAAGAGGGTCAAAGTTTATATGAAACAATAGGCAGTGATATAAGTTTTAAAGAAAATCAAACAGGTATTACAGAAACCAATATAGATGGTAAAGGAATGATATTAAGTCACTATACGCTAGATAATGGAAATGTTATCGTTGTAGCAGCTCAAAACAAGGAAGTTTTTAAGAGTGTAGATAAAACGAGAAGTATAGCCACTGTAACAGGGTTTATTATGGGACTTATATATATACTAATAGTATTTATTTTAATAAGACGTATTATTAAACCGCTATATATGATTACACAGTTAGTAGATGAAACTGCAAAACTTAATTTAACGCCAGTACAAAATAGAGAAAAGATAGAAGGTTTAAAAGATGAAACTGGTATTATAGGACGCGCAGTATTAAATCTAAGAGAAAAGTTAAGGGCAGTTACTACAGGGATTAAAAAACATACAGAATTAACAGCACATGAAGCAACAGTGCTAAGAAGGGGAACTGAAGAACTTAGAATATCTGCAACTGAAATTAATCAAGTAAGTATATCCCTTGCAGAAGGAACTTCACAACAAGCTCAAGAGGCACAACAAGGAACAGAGAAGTTAAAGGAATTAGATGGTTATGTAGAAAAAGTAATTGATGTTGTGTATACATTTAATGATTCATTCAAAGAGGCGAGACAGATGAATCAGGAAGGGGCAGAGGCATTAACAAACTTGACTAAGAAACTTGCACTTGTTATTGAACTTGGAGAAAGTACCAATAATAGTGTAGAAGATTTAACCGTGAAGTCTAAACTCATAGAAGATATCATAACAACAATTACAAGTATTTCAGAACAAACCAATTTATTAGCACTTAATGCATCAATAGAAGCAGCTAGAGCAGGTGAAGCAGGTAAAGGATTTGCAGTAGTGGCAGATGAAATTCGCAAGCTTTCAGTACAAACAGCAAATGCAGTTGGAAAAGTAGAAGTCATTATTGATGAAATCTATTATGAAATTAATAAGACAAGAGAAAATATGAAACAATCTAATACGGCTGTAGAAGATGCTAATAGCGCAATGATGCATTCAAAGGACACATTAATGTTAGTGGATAAATCATTTGCTGTGATGACACAAGAAGTGCAACAGCTTATGGCTCAGATGGAGAGTATTCAAAACATAAAAGGTGGCGTAATAGATGCAATCGAAAATATTGCCGCGATTTGTGAAGAGTCAGCAGCAGCTACCCAGCAAGTAGCCGCAACTATTCAAAATCAAACTAACATAGCGACTTCAATAGAAGAAATATCTGTTAAACTTGAAGGCGTAGTCAATGAGTTAGAAGAAGTAACGAATAAGTTTATAGTAGAATAAAATTAGAGATATTAAACGTCTTATATTCATAAAGTAATCAGAGATAGTTCCAATTATATCAATTAAATAAAAACTCCTTGACTTAGAGTTAACTTTAAGGTGTAGAATGGGTGCAAGAGAAAAGGAGAGGATTAAAATGATGCCAGAGAATTTAAGCGTCTTTCCAGTAGGCGAGAAAAATGATAAGTTTGCGCAGTATTTTATTGGGCAAAGTTATTTAGCACCATTATCACTAAGTCAAGTTGGGGTTTTTAATGTAACTTTTGAACCAGGTTGCCGTAACAATTGGCATATTCACCATGCGAAGTCAGGTGGCGGGCAAATTCTTATATGTGTGGCTGGGAATGGGTGGTATCAGGAAGAAGGTAAACCTGCACAAGCCTTAAAACCAGGGGATGTAGTCAATATTATGCCAGGGGTAAAACATTGGCATGGGGCAGCTAAAGATAGCTGGTTTCAGCATTTAGCCGTGGAAGTGCCAGGAGAAGAAGGCAGCAATGAATGGTGCGAACCTGTAACAGATGAAGAATACAAAAAGTTATAACTAAAAAGGTATAACTAAAAAGTTATAAATAAAAAGGTATAAGTAACTTGAAATAAAACAGGATGTAGTTATTTTAAAAGATATAAATGGAGGGGATTAATATGAATAAAAGTTTAGTAGCATATTTTTCATGCAGTGGGGTAACAGCAAAAGCAGCTCAAGAAGTAGCAGCTACTGTAGGTGCTGATCTCTATGAGATTAAACCTAAAGAGGCGTATACCGCACAGGACTTAGATTGGATGGATAAAAAAAGTCGTAGTACCTTGGAAATGAATGACATAGCATCACGCCCAGATATTGCAACCAGGGTGGAACATATGGAAGCGTATGATGTAGTATTTGTAGGATTTCCTATTTGGTGGTATGTAGAACCAAGAATTATTGATACTTTCCTTGAAAGCTATGACTTTGAGGGCAAGACAATCGTACCATTTGCCACATCAGGTGGTAGTGGTGTTGGTAAAACTGATGAAAGCCTTAAAAAACATTGTGATGGAAATATAGTATGGAAACCGACTCAAATGTTAAATGGTAGAATCACTGGGGAAAGCTTACGTAAGTGGATTGATAGCTTAAACTTAGCGTAAAAAGATAAATGTTAGGTAAGCAGAGTGTGTTCTAAGTACAGGAGTTAAATAGAGAGGCATAGTTTAGCTAAAAGGCGTCTGACGATTGATTAAAAGTCAATTAGATTAGACGCCTTTTTTGTATTTGAAAAAGAGTAGCTTAAAGGAGTAATAGCAATCTAGGAAATAGTCATTGAATGTGGCTAATAAAGGTGATAAAATTATCTAAATATTCAGCTCTAGTGGGCGCTGTTTTAGTACAAGGGGGGATAGGGTGAAATCTTATGATATTTATTTATATGGTATGATTTTAAAGACAAATAGTTTTTTATTGGAATGTCAGTATCCAGCAGCAGATAGTTATGGAGAAATTCACTCAAAATATGAGCTGACAGGTGGAGAAACAGGAACTTGTGCTACGGTTTTGGCAAACTTGGGATGCAAGGTTAAGATGGATGGTAATCATATGGGCAGAAATACATATCCTTTGATACATGATTTTTATAATGAGCGAGGTGTAGATTGCTCAAGGTTATTGTATGATGAAAATTATGAAGGACTGCAGGATTACGTTCTTATTGATAAATATACAAGAACATGCTTTGGAACGTTTAATCATTACTTCTCAGAAGCAAAAAAACGTTGGAATGTGCCTTATAAAGAAGATATTGAGATAGCAAAAGTCGTTGGATTAGATCCGTTTTTTGATGAAGAGACACGTCAGGTTGCAAGATGGTGTCATGAATTAGAGACGCCTTATGTTGTCATTGATTGCCCTTTTGACGATGAAATCCATGAATTATCTAGTATAAATGTTATATCTAATGAGTACATTCAAGGGCATTATAAGACATGGTCAAGAGAAGAGATTTTTAACGCGTATTGTACACATACGAATGGATTAGTTATCTTAACATTAGGTGCAAAGGAAATAATGTATGGACGAAAAGGAGAAGTGCCACATTTCTTTACACCCTATGAAGTAGACGTGGTAAGTACATTAGGAGCAGGAGATACCTTCAAAGCAGGATGTGTTTATGGCTTATTAAAAGAAATGAATGATAATCAGATTGTAAGTTTTGCAAGCGCTCTTGCTGGGGTAGCATGTACGAAATTCCCCCTCCCCCTTAATCCACCAAGTTTAGATGAGATAGAAGCATTGATTAAGAGAGGAAGAGAAAGCTTATGAAATATTATGTGGTAGATGCCTTTACAGATGAAGTCTTTAGAGGAAATCCAGCTGGGGTATGTTTATTAGAAGAAAGAATCTCAGATGAAATCATGCAAAAGATTGCATTTGAGAATAATCTCCCAGAAACAGCATTTTTATTAAAGGAAGCAGGCAAGTATTATTTACGATGGTTTACACCTGAAGTAGAAATTGATTTATGTGGTCATGCCACATTAGGTACAGCTTATGTGATGATGAATCTGGTAGATTCAAGCTTAAAGCATATTGCGTTTGAAACCCAAAGTGGAAAGTTAAGTGTAGAACGGGATCAAGATGTTTTCATAATGAATTTTCCAAGCAGAATGCCTACCCCAGTAGCTCAAGATAAGTTGTTAGAGGAAGCGTTGGGGTGTAAGGTCTTAGAAACATATTTATCTAGAGATTTGGTTGTAGTTGTTGAAAATGAAGAGAGTGTACAGAATCTAAATGTAAATATGGATTTAATGTGCAAAATCAGTAAGGATATAGCCTTTGGGGTTATTGTAACAGCTAAAGGTACGACATGTGATTTCGTTTCTAGATTTTTTGCCCCTAATGCAGGCGTAAAAGAGGATCTAGTAACAGGATCTTCTCACAGTACACTCATACCATTTTGGAGTAAACGTTTAAATAAGACAAAACTGATAGCAAAACAATTATCGCCAAGGGGAGGTACCTTAATCTGTGAAGATTTAGGTGAACGCGTTAGTATAGGTGGCAAGGCAATTTGTTATTTAAGCGGAGAAATTAGATTATAAGAAAACCTACTTAACGTATGATCACTATTAAAAAATTATTGAAGTTGATACAATCATAAGGTAATCAGTATAAGTTCTAAGAGCATCAATTATATAAAAAAATTAATGTTAGTAATAATGATAAGTGTACAAGTTTTAGCTATTACAACGCTGGCACAGCCTGTTGAAGAAGATACACTAAAAGTATTAGGGACAAAAGAGAATCATATGGAATACAGCAGAGGCATATTTAAAGCTTATACGAATGGAAAATATACGTTTACATTAAATAGTAATAAGATAGAAATAGCGAACATAGATGGAAAGAAGAAAATAGAAAGCTTACAACCTATTACTATAAAAGAGGGGAATATGTATATTGCAATAGAAGACTTAGCAAATGTATTAGATGGAGAACTTGAGGGAGAGGCTGACACTAAAATACTTTACGTACCAATAAGTGTCTGGGTAGAGAATTAATTCAAAATGAAAGAGTGTAAAAAGTCCATTAACTTGTCTATTGAACTCACTACCAAAAAGTGCTACAATCATAAAGTAGTTAAATTCTGACTACACTAACTAAATATGCACGCATAGTTCAGCTGGATAGAGCGTCTGACTTCGGATACAGAAGCGTGTGTAAATCTAATAAACATTGAAAATTGAACATTTGAATATAGATAAGAGCATCTGACCTTTGGTTGAAAAATAACTAGGTCAGATGCTCTTTTTTGCGTCTGAAAAAAGGAGATTTAAAGACGAAATGGCAAAGAGAATAACGCTTACAAATACCAAGATTACATCTTTACAAGATGCTTCAAATGAGTTCTTGAACCATTGCACAGCTAAGGGGTTAGCACAGCCTACTCTTAAGTTTTATAGGAGCAATATTGAGTGGTTCTTTGAGGTGATAGATGGAGAGACACTATGCAGTGAGATTGGCAAAGAGACTATTGAAGATTACACACTATACTTACAAAACCAAGAGAAGTATGCTAAGAACTCTATTAGAACAATGATAAGAGCCATAAGAGCTTTTATGTACTTTTGTATGGATAGAGAGTATGTGAAACGCTTTAAGATTATCCTGCCTAAAGAGGAAGAGGTAGTAAAAGAAACCTACACACATGATGAAATAGCTAAGCTCCTAAAGAAGCCTAAGAAAAAGAACTTCAATGAGTATAGATGTTATACAGGGATTGCACTGATGTTAGGAACAGGAGCACGTATTAATACAGTGATTAATATCAAGGTGGGAGATTTAGACTTTGATAATAACTGTATCTTTTTCAGAGTCACAAAGAACAAGAAAGTACAGGTTATGCCAATGTCTAGCACTCTTAAGGAAATCCTTACAAACTACCTTAAACTATGGAGTCATACAGAGGAGGACTATCTGTTTTGTAATGCTTACAGACAGAGAATAGGCGCAGATGGCTTTAAGCATGAGATTGCCAAGTACAATAGGTCAAGAGGTGTGAGCAAGACGAGTTGCCACCTCTTTAGACATACATTTAGTAAGTATTATGTCATGGGTGGTGGAGATATTTTCAGGCTTCAAAAACTCTTAGGGCATAGCACCTTAGATATGGTGAAAAAGTATGTAAATATGTATGGCAATGACTTATCAGATGGCTTTGAGCAGTACAGTGCCTTAGAGCAATTTAGTAGAAAAAAAGCTAGAGTAAAACTTAAACAGGGATAGAAACAACACTAAAAAACTTAGAACAGGAGATAAAACATGCCAAAGATAATCACACTAGAAAGTTTTAATACTGTACAGTTCTATCAAATACCACAGGCTTTCTATCACAATCCAAAGTATTATGGTATGAATCCATCTTCTAGAGAGACCTATGCTATGCTACGTAATCTGCTTCCCCTTTCAATCAATAATGGATGGATTAATGAAGAGGGAGAAATCTATGTGAAGCTCAGCAGAGAGAAGCTCATGCTTAGATTAGGAATTGGCAAGGATAAGATGGTCAAAGTATTCAAAGAGCTAAGAGACCTTGGACTCATTATAGAGAAACGTATAGGCTGTAATAAGTGCAATGAAATATACCTCTGTGAAGCAGATGACCTTAATGAGATTTACTCTGATGAAGAGCTTTTAAATCTACTAGAAGAAGATGAAAAAGAGGACGCAAAGCCACAGCCATCAAGGACTTCTATAAAGAAGAAATCTGAACCTCTGAAAAAACGAAGTCAGGACTGCGACAAATCCGAGGTCAAAACCTCTGAAAAACAGAGCCATAATAAGAATAAGATTATTAAAACTGAGATAAATAAGACTAAGACAATAAAACAACAACAACCTAAAGAAAAAGAACAGGTGGTTGCTGTTAATTGTCATGCCCATTTGCCAGTAGTAGATAAAGAGCTTATTGAAGAATATAGAAGAGCATTTGGTAGAAGACCAAGTCAAAAGGCTAAGGAGTCATTGGTGAGTTACTTGACTAGGTTTGAAAGAGATGTAGTGATTCATGCTATAGGGTTAGCAGGTGAAAAGGGGAAAGGGTTTGATTATGCTCAAGGAGTGTTTAGAAAGTGGACAGAGAATGGAGCGTTTACTTTTGATGAAATATTTGAGTATGATGAGAGATATAGAGAAATGTATAAATGATGGATGTTAGGTAAAATGAATGTCGAAAGATGAAGAACGCTTTTTGTTGAGGATTAAGAAGGGAGAGGAATATAATTAAAAGAAAAAGGAAAAAGGGGGAAGATAATGTTACAGTTAATAATGATAGGGCAAGAAAACTCAAAAATAGATATATGTGAAGAAGAAGCCAAAAAGTTATTAATAGAATTAAGGAGGAGGGTAAATATCACATATAGAATTAGGATTAGGGCTACTGATAGACTTAAGAGACTAAATGAGGAAAGTCAAAGAGTAAATGTATATTATTCTGCATTAGTTACAGGAGGCTCAGTACTAACATTAGCAATAGATACGTGGGATAAGGCTTCATCAATATTGTTGATTGCTTCTATAACATTAACTTATTATATGTTTTACATAGCTCAGAATAATTATAAAGAACGGGCGTATAGAATGGAAGAAAGTTTTAAAGCATTAGACAAGTTAAAGAATATGATTGATATTAGGCTAAAAGCTAAAGATGAAAAGATAACGTATAAAGATTGTAAAAATTTATATAAGTTATACGAACAGATAATTGCAGATATTGAAAATCATGAACCAATAGATTATGCAGTTTTTAAAATGGATGAATTTAATAAAAAAGATAAGATGCAGCTAACAGAAATAGAAAAAGAAGAACTACAAAGGGTTAAAAAACAATTGAAGAATTATAGTTGGAAGATTAAATGGAATTATATATTTAAATATGGAATTATACCATTAGCTATCTTGGGAATTTGCGTTATAACAATAAATTTTACTAGGTAATATAGTTCAAAAACAATAAGAATGAGGGGGATAAGTAAATGAATAGGATAATGATATTAACAATTGATGAAAAATTAAGGTTTACAGAATCTGAGCCTAAAAGATTATTTCAAGGGATGTATACTGTAGAAGAAGAAACACCAGAGTTAGGAGAGATATTACATGGGTTAATCATGCCTATAATAGGGGATGGTATGGTTATGGAGATTAGAGGATTAAAGGAAGTTTTATATGTAGATATTGAAATGACTAGGAGAAAATATAACTTAGGAGAAATTATAGAAGCGATAAATAGTAGATTTAAAGAAAGTATTCAAGAGATAGAAGAGAACGAAAAGAATTATGAATATGTATACATACAATGTCATGGAGCTATATTACAAGAGGAAGATAAGGTTGGAGAAAGTATAAAGGAATTTATAAAAGAATCCCAATTGAAAGTGGTTGGATGTATGGATGAGTGCCGAATATACGAGCAAGGGGCTAGTGCTTGGTTTTTTCAAGGGATTGTAATGATAGCAGTAGAAATGGGCGCAGTTGCAATAGCTGATAAGTTGAAGAGATGGTTAGAAGAGAGGGAGGAATTTAAGGAATATGCTAAAGTTGGAACATTAGACTCAAAGAGATTACGCAAGAACTTAGCATATATATTAGATGATAACAAGGTGTATAAGTATGATATTATAAAATGCAATAGATTAGATGATGAAGAATATATAGTAGAAATGCGAAATAAATATAACACATATGAGTTAATATGTAATGAAAACGGGGATATTAAAGATAAGAGTATAACAATAAAGTAAAAGTGAAATTTTAATCTATAAAAAGGTATGAAATCAGAGTGTAAAAATTTGATTTCATACCTTTTTATAGATTAAATAAAAGTTTGAAAATTTAATCATTTACAAGAAGAAAAGAAGACTGAAAAGTGTATTGAATTTTAAGGCTTTGATAGTCAAAGGATTGAAGGCACTTGACAGAGAGTCAATTCAGTTTTTTAAAAAACTTTCTGAAAATAAAAAAATTATGATTGACTATAAAAGTTGTTTAAGATATACTGCGTTATGTAAACAACGTTGATTTATATCAATAGCAGAAAGTGCTATGTAATAATAAAAAGCTAACGCAGGAGATGACATCTATGGCACAAAGAGTATCAGATATAATCAAGGCTCATGATATAGAGCAATGGCGAATAGGTGATAAGATTTTAATTAATGCAAGAACAGGAAGTGGAAAAACTTATTTTGTAAAAAACAAATTGATATATTATGCAGATAACAATAAGAATCGTATATTATTTCTTTCAAATAGAAAAAGTCTACAAGAGCAAGTGTTTAATGAATTAATACATGAAGGTAAACAAGAGTATATCGAATGTATGACATATCAAAAACTTGAGCAAGACATATTAAATGAAGTCGTTGATTTAAGTAGATTCAAGTATATTGTTTGTGATGAGGCTCATTATTTCTTTATGGATTCAACCTTTAATCATATGACTAATTTAAGTGCAAATTACATTAAGGATTGTACTAATGATAAGGTAGTCATATTGATGAGTGCAACACCTAGAAGGATTAAATCGTATTTTAAAGTTTCACCTAAGCAAGTTTATCAAATTGATTCAGATTATGATTATATAGGTCAGATTTATACTTATAGAGAAAATGACGCAATAATAAAAATGCTTAACACTCTACCTAAAGGTGAGAAAGCTATCTTTTTTACTACGGCTGAAAAGGCGTATGAGGCATCTCAAAAGATTTTTGATTCTTGCTTTATTTGTAGTAGTTCTAACAATAGAAAAAGGAGTATTAATAAAGAAGAGTTAAGGAGCATTCAAGAAGATAGTAGGTTTACCAGCAGAGTATTATGTACAACAACTGTACTAGACAATGGGGTAAATATTATTGATGATCAAGTTAAGCATATTGTGATAGATATGATAGATGTGGATACAGTGATTCAGTGCATTGGAAGAAAACGAGTAATATCAGCTAATGACAGAATAACATTGTATATTGCATATAAAAGTTATCATAGTATAAAAACAATTTATAACAAAGTCTGTAAGGATTTAGAGCAAGCTCTTTACCTAAGAGACCATGGAGAAGAGGCATTTAGAAAACAGTATAGAAAGCAGACGTATAATAAGCGAATTATTGATATTGATACAGAGAGCATAAAAATTAATGATGTAGCTGCTTGGAAATATTCAGAGCTTAAGAAGGAATATGAGTCAATGCTTATGTGCTCAGAAGGATGGCTAAAAGTGTTACTTGAAGAAATGAAGTTGGGAGGGAGACATGTTCGAAAACTTGAGCAAACATTAGACAGTAAAGCATTAAAGCAATACCTAGATAGTATCATTAATGTGAAGATATTTGGGCAAGAAAAAGAGCAAGTGAGGCAATCAATTTTACAACAAATGGTGGGCAAAATCGAAAAGAACCAAAAGAAGTTAGGACTTAAGAGCATAAATGCCATATTAGCTGATTTAGGGATTCCTTATATCTTTGAGAGTTATAAAGAGACTAAAGGAGAAAGACGAAATCAGCAGTATTGGATTTTACATATGGCTTAAGTTTTTGCTCTAGAAAGTGGCGATTATGTATTATAATAATTAATACTATTTGGAGCAAAGCATATAGAAAGAAAATGAAATTTGGATACATTTACTATCTTTGTATAAGGGTGAGACGTTACGTTAAGGATTAATCTGCATAAGTTGCGTTCCCCATGGTCACTTACTTATAGCACATATAATCCTAAAAGTAACGTCTTATGGATAAAATCATTTTTAGCTTTTGTCTACGTTCGCAAGCTCACTTCGTTACAAAAAGCTAAAAGATGATTTATCCATGCATATGAATTGTTTTAGGATTAGGGTAGTTTAAACTACACAAATCAGTTTATAAAATAATCGATACGATAAGAAATTATAGGAGGATTAATTATGAGTGGATTAATAACAGAAAATGAAGATGGAAATATTGTTGTGTTTAATAGTAGGACAGGAGAATATACTGTATATACTGAAACTATAGAACCGGAAGAGTCAGTAGAAACAGGTAAAAAACAAGAACCTACTATGGCAAAGGTTGATGATGACATTTTAGAATGGTTTTTATCATTTGGCCTTTAAGAGGTTAATTATTTTAAGAGCTAACGAAATTTCAATGTTCGTGGCTCTTATTTTTATGTGTATAAAAGATTTGATTTTTATTGTTACTTATGTACTAATTTGAGATACACACTTAATGTGTATCTTGAGACGATAAAATCTCATTAATCTTATTAGTGATTAAGATTTTATAATGGTCATCTTTGAGTGCCCAGTATGGAATTACAAGATAGTGGTATCCGTTCATAAATGCAATATATGATTTGTATCTATCACGTAATTTTTGTGCCTTAAAGAGTTCATTAATAGGGATACCATTTTTCTTTGATTGCATTCTATGAAATTCATGCATTGAGTAATGTTGCTGTCCATGAACTTCAATGATTAATTTTAGTTCAGGGATTTCATTGTCAAAAGGCATATCATATCTAGCACTTTTTTTGTGCTTAGGATTTCTAGGAATGATTGTGCAATTACGTTCATGAAGAAGTTTATAGCCTAGTTCATCGATATAAGCACTAACTTTGAATTGTAATTCAGATTGAGAACATTCACTTACACATTGAGGACATCTGAAATCACATTTCACAGAAGTATTAATGGTTCGGGTGTAGTTAGGATGGATACCAAGAGAGCACTTCCAATTGACTTGTTTGCCACTATGGGGAGAATAGTCATAAGGAGATGACATGTTTGTTTCTGGCCAAATAGAAAAGACTTTTGGATATTTTGAGCCAAGAGAGTCTAATTGATGTATTTTGCCAGAGTATCCACTGCATAGAGGACATCTTGAATTGTGTTTGATGAAGTTGCTTGGTGAAACTAAATAGTCAGGGTGGTAGGTACAGCTTTGACATTTAATAAATACATATTCAGTTGTTCCCTTATTTACTTGCCATGGATCAGCTGTATTTTTATCTGACCAATAATCATCAAGAAATGTACTACCAAGGTTGTCTATACCCCATTGAGCAAATGATTTACAGGCTTTGCAATAGCTTGGTTTCTTAAGGTGCCTTAAAAGATAAAGCTTAATTTTAGTGCTAGGATGACGATGGTTAGGGCATTTAAAAAAGAACTCTTGTTCAGTTCCATAAGAGACTTCTTCAGGTGAACAACTATTGAGGGGGTAGTCCCACAGGTCTAATAGTAGTTCATTAGAAGTTTCTAAATACCAATCTTTGAAAGATTTGAAGTTACACTTGGGGCAGAGTGTATTGAAGTGTGTTTTTAGAGTATAAGTATCAGTTGTGCATTCTTGACCACAGTCACATATACAGTTCCAGAATACTTTTGAATGTCCAGTTCTTTCTTTATACTCTCGAGACTTAAATTCATTTTTAGAAAGGATGGTAATCGAACCGAACTTAAGTCCTGATAAATCTTTAAAATGCATAAAAATCCTCCTTTAATTTTTGATGAGTTTATGTTGTCCTAAAGGGGAGAGGATTATGCATAGAAAGAATAAATGTATAAAGTGTCATAACTTATAAGTATTGACACCGATTTTTTTAGAACGTATAATCAATGCATTAGATGGTGTCAATACATAGTGTCAAAACTAGAAAGGAAAATACATATGATTTATGGTTATGCAAGAGTAAGTACAAAAGGACAGGCTAAGGATGGAAACAGTTTGGAGAGTCAGGAACAGCAACTTAGAGAAGCAGGAGCAATAGAGATATGTTCTGATAGTTTTACAGGAACAAAGATGGATAGACCAGAGTTAGATAAACTCCTAGATAAGCTTTCAGAAGGAGATACTCTAATAGTTACTAAGCTTGATAGGATTGCAAGAAGCATGACGCAAGGAAGTGAGTTAGTTAATTCATTAATTGAGAGAGGAATAAGAGTACATATTCTTAATATAGGGGTTATGGATAATACACCTGCTTCAAAGCTTATTAGAAATGTGTTCTTTGCATTTGCAGAATTTGAGAGAGACATGATAATTGAACGTACACAAGAAGGAAAGGCTATTGCAAAGACGAAAGATGGCTTTAAGGAAGGAAGACCTAAAAGTTATACAGATACACAAATAAGCATGGCATTAGAATTATTACAGAAACACAGTTATACAGAAGTTGAGAGAATGACAAGGATAAGTAAAAGTACACTTATCCGAGCTGTAAGAAAGCGTAAGGCAGAAAAACAAAGAGCATAAATTAACTTATAGGAAGGCTACCTAAAAGGTAGTCTTTTTGTATGTGAACAAATAGGGGGGTATCAATTCCATTAAAGGGTATGTGGAATAATGTGAGACAGAGTAAGTAATTAATGACACATAGTATCTAGTAGTCGAGACGAAGGGAGATAAAGTGAGAAGATATGTAGTAAAACTAAGATTTTATAGAGTTAGGAAGGGAAGTTAATAAGCGAGAGGGTTTTTTGACGTAATTATATGAGCATAATAGGAGTGTTTTTATGAAGCGAGTAGTCGATAGATTATGACACATAATTGGTAATTGTGTATAAAAATAGGGAAATAAGTATGTGTTTAGTAGCTAGTGTATGAATATTATGATAAAATTAGCTTATTAGATACTAGAGTGAGAATGAGGTGGCATATGATAAATAAATGGTTGTATGAAGAGATGCGCGAGTTAGATACAGATAAATTTCAGGTTATTGACCTTAAAGAAGTAGATGACATTTCTCAAGAAGTAAAAGAATATATTGCAAACCATTTAATTAGCAGTTTCAGAAATATTGAACAGCTAAAGTTTAGGTATAAAGATAGAGATAAAGAGGAATTGAGAAAGTATATTAAAGAAAAAATATTTCCTAATCAAGACAATCAATTTAGCAAAAATGTAAAACAAGGAGATTGGGGAGAGGTATTGTCTGCTATTATTTTAAATGATATAAAGAGTGTTATACTACCAATAACAAAATTAAGATGGAAAATAAATAATGAAAAATCAATGTTTGGAACAGATGTTTTTGCTATAAGAGAAAATGAAGAAGAATTACCAGAATTAATCTACTGTGAGGTTAAAACAAAAATAACATATGATAAAGAAATAGGAATAAAGGCATATGAAAGTCTATATAGGGACAATGGAAGTTCATTACCAGATATTATAGACTTTATTTCTAAGGTATATTTTGAAAAAGGAGATTACGAGTTAGCAGCAAAATACGATAAGATATATTTAAATATGGATAATCATACTAAAGAGTTTCAGATATTCTTAATAATGGATGGAAGTATATGGAGAGATGAGATTGTTGATATTTTAAAAGCTAGTAGTGTAGACTTAGAAAGATTGTTTATAAATATAGTACTCATACCGAACTTTAAAGACTTGATAGAGGAAACATATGAGTTAACAGCTGATATAGGGGAGAAATTAGTGTATGGTGAATAGAGAGCAGTATATTAAAGAAAAAGAAAGGGAATTAGTGGAGCTTATACATCAACCTAAGTTGAATAATTTTATAAAACAGATTTTAGCTAAGAAGATGGGAGCAAAGTTTAACTCAACATATGATGAAAGATATTTATGGCAACAGGCTATGTACTTAAGTAGTAAGTCGACTATTGTACTAGAGGAGGATACAAAGAATCTAAATGCAATTGAAGCCATGAGGTTATCAGGATATATTTATGAGATATTAAGTAATATATCTAATGATTATGATAAAGATTTTTGTTTGGTATTAGCAGCGATGTGCTATGAAATAGCAGGTTATCAAGCTAATGCACAATGTTTATTGAGAACGAGATACAAGTTAAATGAAGATGCTGAAGAAAATAGTTATTTGTTGGTAGTACAATTATTATTACAAAAGAAAATTAAAGCAATGTATCAAGTAGCAATGAAGGAAATTAAAGATGTTAGAAATGATGATAAAGATACTTTAGTAAGATTCTTTATGATGATTAATATTTTGGGAAAACAAATTTTAGAAGGAACGTCAGACTATGCTGAGTATATAAAAGATAATGAATATGTTATGAACGAAATAAATGGTATAAACAAGGCATTTATAGCTGAGGGAAATTTACTTTTAAGTAGGCTTAATTCATTGTTAAAATTAAGGTATAAGTTATTAGTAAATAGAGGAATATGG
Organism: Cellulosilyticum sp.; assembly: GCF_982396655.1. Classification (NCBI taxonomy): domain Bacteria; kingdom Bacillati; phylum Bacillota; class Clostridia; order Lachnospirales; family Cellulosilyticaceae; genus Cellulosilyticum; species Cellulosilyticum sp. The sequence continues at coordinate 27,336 of NZ_CEVXFV010000049.1, forward strand.
AATGTACTTGGTAAAAAAGGAAAATTACAAGAAGATATTTGGATAAGATATGCAAGGTTACTAACTAATAATGGGAATAAAAAAATTGATGAGGAAAAAATAGATGAGGATAAGTCAATTATAGAGTTTTGGAACTCTCAATTAAGAGCTATAGAACAAGGTATATTAGATGATACTGATTTAAGTAGTTGGATTTGCCAAATGCCCACTAGTGCAGGGAAAACAATGGTTGCTGAATTATGTATATTAAATGCTTTAGTGAATGAGCCGAAAAAAAAGTGCATATATATCGCACCATATAAAGCATTAGTCAATGAAGTTGAGTTGGGTTTATGTAAATCACTTGGAAGTTTAGGATATGTTATTTCAGGAGTATCAGGTAATTTTGAATTAGATGATATAGAGGGTTCAAGAATTAGTAATTCAGATGTTTTAATATTAACACCTGAAAAGTTAAATTTGTTATTAAGAACAGATAGTGGTGAACTTGGAGAAGTATCGCTAATTGTCATTGATGAAGGACATTTAATTGGTAATAAAGATGAAAGAGCAGTTAAGTTTGAGATGTTAATGATTCGTTTAAAAAGAAAGATGAAAGATGCTAGATTTTTATTTATCTCAGCTGTTATTAATCAGGAAAGTGCTAAGCAATTGGCAATTTGGTTAACAAATAATCAACAGAAGATATTAACATCACCCGAGGATGCAGGACAAGTACCTTGGCAACCTACTAGAAGATATTTATGTGCTTTTGAATGGAGAGAAAACAATAATGGTACTATTTTTGTTAAAAACATGAAAGTGGGGGATAATAGGAAAACTTCTTTTATTCCTAATGTTATTACGCAAAATAAATATATTGGTTATACACGAGTAAAACGAAAAGAGAGAGAAATATACTTTCCGGGAGTAGATTCAAAAAATGAAATAGCAGCAGAGTTAGCATATAAATATGCAGAGGAAGCTCCTGTATTAATTTTTTCATCTACACCGAGATATGTAAAAAGTATAGTTAATGCATTTTTGAAGTTATTTGAGTTAAGAGGAGATAGCGTAAAAGAGTGTTTTAATGAACAAGTGGGTAGTTACAGCTATGAAATAGCTAAAAAGTGGTTAGGGGAAGAATCAGATATAACTAAGTGTTTAAAAAGAGGAATAGGTGTTCATTATAGTGTTTTACCACAGACCTTACGACGTGCAATAGAAAAAGATTTTAAAGAAAAGAAGTTAAAGGTACTTATTTCAACCACTACTTTGGGGCAAGGAGTGAATCTTCCTATAAAAACAATTATTGTACATTCATTGGTTATTAATAGTAATGAGGGAAAATACGTTGATAAAAGAGACTTTTGGAATATTGTAGGTAGAGCAGGTAGAGCAGGGAAAGAAACAGAGGGTAGGGTTATATTTATATCCAATAAAGGAGTAACAGATAGAAAACTAATAAAGGAATATATGGATGAAAATAATAAGCAACAACTTGAGAGTGCATTATATGTGTTAGTACAAGAGTTAGTGCAAAAGAGAATAAAGCAAGAGGAGTGGAATGAACGACTTACTCAATTACTTGAACCTGAATTAATGGCATTATTAGTAGAAGAGGCAATAGATACACCAGATGAACAATATATAGAAGGAATCTTAAATCAGAGTTTATTCAAAATACAGGCACTTGATATGGATAGTACAAATCTGAAAACAGTAGCATTGAATGCTAGTATAAATTTTTACTCACAAGTAGAAGATAGAAAAAAACAAAAGATATATGCTAAAACGGGGTTATGCTTAAAAAGTTGTGAGAGGATAGCAAAATACATAGAAAATAATTTAGAACATATAAAAGAGACAATAAGTGAAGATGATTATTTAAGTTATATTATTAATTATGTATTTGAATGTATTAGTGATATACAAGAAATGAAATCAACACGAGGAGAAATTAGTCAAATAAATATTAAAGATAATAAAAAGTTTATAGGAACAGTATTAAATATGTGGATTTCAGGAATAGAAATAGAAGAAATAAGAAGCAAATGGATATTATACAAAGAAAATTATAGTGTAGAAAACCTAAATACATTCATAGAGGAAATGTTAGTGTATAAATATCCATGGGGAGTTAGTGCATTTAATACAATACTATCTTATTATTTAGATGAAGATATTGATAAATATCCAGAAGGAATTAAGAATGCTACAATCTTTGTAAAAAATGGATTAAATGATATATATAGTTGCTTTGCAAAAGAATTGGGTACACCAACTAGAGAGACTTCAAAGTTAATCAGTGAGTATTTTTATAAAACATACAGCAGATATAATTTAAGGAATTTTATGAAAATGTTTATAGGATTATCATATAATGATTTAAGATATACTATAGGACTTACGAATGAATGGGAACTAAAGGCTATACTAGAGAGACAGCAGTTTTATAACCTAGATAATTTTGCTAATATAAAGAAAACAAATGTGTGCACTTATATTAAGGGAATACGATATGAAGAAAGAATTAAGGTGGCAAGGAAACTAAGTGAAGGAGATATAGTACTTTTAGAGCGAGAATATACTAATAAATACGATAGGAATGCTATATTAATTAAGAAAGATACTGAAATCGTTGGGTATGTGGATAGGCATATAGCAAAGCAATTAGCAGCAGATATTGATTTAGGAGGCAGAATGTATAGAGGAAGAATTAAAAAGATTATAGATTTACTCAGTATAGAAGTAGAGATAATAGAAGTAGTATAAGTAAGAGGGAGAAGAAAGAACATACTACTATATAGTAAGACTTGCCATGAAAGTACTTAGAGAAGATACAATAAGAGGCATAAACGAGGTTAAAGGGGTTAACCGTGTAATGTACGATTGAACAGGCAAAACCACTAATAAAAGAATAGATTTGAGAGGACATTTTATGTTCTCTCTTTTTTGTTTTCCTTGAATTGCTTTTATATACATGATATGCTTATAAAAAGACCAAAAATCAGATGTCGTAAACACAAAAAAATCAGATGTTCCAGTGAGAACAAATGTTAATTAGAGATAAAAGTAAATAGAGTCAATAGCACATAAGAAACTTTCAATATATTGTCTATCAATTCATATTGAACTCACTACCAAAAAGTGCTACAATCATAAAGTAGTTAAATTCTGACTACACTAACTAAATATGCACGCATAGTTCAGCTGGATAGAGCGTCTGACTTCGGATCAGAATGTCGTGGGTTCGAATCCTACTGCGTGTGTCAATGAGAAGGAAAAGATACTATTTATCAATGATTAGAATATCTTTTCCTTTTTTTTATAGATAAAAAATAAGTAAAGGTTGTAGTAAGGTTGTAGTAGATAAAAAGTATTTTTTTTAAATAGGATGCATATATTATATTAGAAAAACTATAGAAAAAAGATATCAGAATATTGACTTTTAACTAATGAAGATGTATTATAAGTATATATAGAGTGCTCCACTACTTTGAACGAGGACCATTAATTTAAGTGCTCCACTACTTTGAATGAGGACCATTAATTTAAGTGCTCCACTACTTTGAATGAGGACCATTAATTTAAGTGCTCCACTACTTTGAATGAGGGAGCCTGTATAAAATTTTGTGTAAACTGATTAATAGCTCTTTCTTAAGGCAATG
>NZ_CEVXFV010000050.1:0-30157 GCF_982396655.1 Cellulosilyticum sp.
CGGACGAATATCGCATTCCGGTTCTTCTCTGTCCCGCCCTCTCGAATCCTGACTCAGCATCGCATAAGAGCTTAAATATGTACGTTCTGATAATTCCAACTGTTCACGAATTGTCATACGATGGTTATACTCCCTGTATCTTGTTACAAGATTTCATGTTCATTTTGCCTGTAAAGCATAAATATCCTATTTTATATATTCCGTGTAATTTTCCTGTTTCCTTTTTTCTTTTTATTTTTTAATATTCATTTGTTTTATTTATTATTTTCCCTTTTTTCTTACTCCCTAGCCTTCTGTTAGGTATTGTTGTATAATGAAGATTACGTAAAAGACTTTTATTAAGGAGATTATAATGATTACTGATTTTACAGCACTTAATTTAAATACAAAGCTTATAGATGGCTTAAAAGCTCAAAACATCACAGTTCCTACACCCATCCAAGCACGTACGCTTCCTGCGTTCTTAGAAGGTTATGATATCATTGCTGAATCTTATACAGGAAGCGGCAAAACACTTGCTTTCGTTCTTCCTCTATTTGAAAAAATAGATACTACAAAAAATGAAATGCAGGCTATTATCCTTGCACCAACTCATGAGCTTGTTATGCAAATTCATGAACAAATCTCTTTACTTGCTAAAAACAGTGGTATCCCTGTCACTTCTATGCCTATCATGGGTGAAGTAAACATCGAAACACAAATCAAGAAGCTTAAAGACCGTCCACACATTATCGTAGGTTCTGCTGGGCGTGTACTCGATCTTATGGAACGCCGCAAAATTACAGCGCACACAATTCAAACTGTTGTTTTAGATGAAGCTGACAACCTCTTAGGTCAAAATCAAGCAGGCACAATTAAACGCTTACTGCATATGACAATGCAAAAACGTCAGCTTTGCATCTTCTCAGCTTCTATTACAAAACAAACTTTAGATGTAGCCAAAACATTTATGCCAGCACCAACAATTATTCAAATGGCACCTAAAACTTCTCTCAATCCAAACATTGAGCATATGTACATCGTAGGCGATAAACGTGATAAATTTGAGCTTCTTAAAAAATTACTTTTAGCTACTAAGACTCAAAAAGCGCTTATCTTTGTAAGTCAAAATACTGATGTAACTACAATTATTGAAAAACTTCAATATCATAACTACAAGATTGCTTCAATCTCTGGTAAAGTTTCAAAAGAAGAGAGAAAAAATGCACTTATGCGTTTCAAAAAAGGTCAGGTAGAGCTACTTATTTCATCAGATCTTTCAGCGCGTGGCTTAGATGTACCAGATATTACGCATGTTTTCCACTTTGATATGCCACTTACAGCGCAAGATTACCTTCACCGTGCAGGACGTACAGCGCGTGGTATTGCTAGCGGTACCTCTATTTGTATCACATCTCCTAAAGAGCTAGGAGCTATTCGTATTTATGAACGTGAATACAACATTAAATTTGCACCTATTACACTTGTAAAGGGTGCCATCAAACGTTTAGATTCAGGGGAAGTCATTAAAGCTGAAGCACCTAAAAAAGCTGCAAAAGAAGCACCCGTTTCAAAGAAAGAATCACGTAATAAATATCCAAAAGGCTTCAACAACGATAAAAAAGCTGGTAAGAAATCAGCACCTGCTGATAAAATGGCTGCTTCAAAAAATACAGCTCACAAGGTTTCTAAAAATCAAATGGCCTCTCTTGCCACTAAAAAATCTAAAGGCACAGCAAAACCTACTGCAGGTAGCTTTTCAGACATTATGTCTCTTATTGAGGCAGATGCGAAATTCGGTAAAAACTACGAATAATTTATGTTTTTCTCCTTTTATTGTGCTATAATCATATTAACAAGTACAATTTATAAGAGGGGGCGACAAAATCATGGCAAAACTGGCTTTAAATTTATCTAGAGCGTTAGAACCGTTACAAAATGAACTAAAAGATACAATGCATCTACTTTGTCCAAATACAAAACCTGTCAAAAAAGATGATAATTTATTTGAAGTCATAGAAGGATTTGCTAATAAATATGGCAAGTCCCCCTATACTTCTGTGGATGATATTTTAAATGCATCCTTATCAGAAGCACAGTATATGTCATCTGCTAGGACCGTTTCCTTTGGCGATGCACTTAAAGAACTTTTACCTACATCCTAATAAAAGGAGATGTCCATTTTGGACATCTCCTTTTATTGTTCCTTTAATTTGATTTTTACATTCAGTAGACTAAAGTAGGCGTGCTTCATATAATATCCTTAAGGTTGTCCAATTTCATGAGTTGACTCCTCTCCTGAATTTATTGTTTCAAATGCTTGGATATTTCCATCTAACATTCTAATAATTGAATCCCCATATAAAGCTGATTCCGGTGAATGTGTAACTTGTACAATTGTTGTTTTATACTCTCTATTGATAGTCCTAAATAACTCCATGATGATTTTTCCTGACTTTGAATCTAGATTTCCTATAGGCTCATCTACCAGTACAATTTCAGGCTTGAAAATTAATGCTCTCGCAATAGCTACTCTTTGCTGCTGATAAACTTATAGAAATTAATAGTAATAACGTCTTAGATTTGTTTTCATATACATTTTTAATTACAAATTTAAAAAACATAACACTACTCCTATTATATTTATTTCACATAAATTACCGCTTCTACTTCATAGCCTAATTTAATTAAATCCATATCAACTTCTTTTAGCCTTACATCTACTTTTAAAATAGTATCTCCATTAGATTCCTCTGCTTGATAAGATATTCTCTCAACCTCACCTGGAATAGTTTGTTCTGTTCCGGTAATGGTAACATCAGCCTTATCACCTATTTTGATTTTTTGGCCTGCATCCTGTGGTACATTAATACTAGCAATAAGTTTATCAGTCGCTACTGTTTCTATAAGCGCCTTTCCTTCTTCTCCTGTCCAAGGACTTCCTTCTGTAACATTCACTTGCGTTACAATGGCACACTCTTGATTTACTACAATATTTCCATTCTGACTATTTAACTGCTTAAGCTTGTCCTTTATTTGAGCAATTTCACTTTTCAATTTATCCATGCTCATAATAATCTCTTCATTCTTGACTTGATTGTTTATTTTATCATTTGAAAGTTGTATTTCATTGACTTCCATAGTATTACGCAAATCACTAATCTCATTTTCCAAATTAAGCTTAGTCTGCGCTATGTTATTTAAGACCTGATTCCTCTCTTGTTCCTCATTTTTAATATCCAGTTCTAAAATTTTCAATTCCTGCTCAGAAATGCTGCCCGCTTCATATAATGCCTTATTCATCTCATACTTTTCTTGCATTAATGCAATCTGACTATCAAATATTTTCACTTGTTCCTTATAATTTATCAACACACTATCGCTTTCATTATCCAATATTCTTTGTTTTTCAGCTATTTTGTTCTTTGTATATTGAATTTGTGTGTTTAATGTACTAATGATTTGATTATTTTGTTCAATCTTTGATTGTAAACTTTTTAGTTCTTTTTCCTTCGCAGAGATTTTTTCCTTATACACTGTATCATCTATAACTGCTAATACATCTCCCTTATGTACTACATCCCCTACTCTTACATTGATACTACTAACCACTATTGGAAATTGTATGTAAATGCCATTTTTCTCCTCTTCTACTATAGTCCCAAATTCATTAACAAATTCTTCTTGCACTTGCTTTTCTTCACTAACTACATTATTGGTTTCTTCAGCTTTTTTACTCCCACACCCTGTCATCGCAATTAATAGTACTATTACTAAAAAAAAGTGTTTTTTTCGCATGTCACTCCTCCACTCTTTAATTGTTTGTTTTATTCAATTGCATTGTAATTTACTGAAAATATAAATAGTTTTGTTCAATTATAGCATGATTATAATTTTTAAACTATAAACATCAATATCAAAACTTATATTATGCCCACTCTAACAGCCGCTCTACTATAGATTTCACATTTATAAATTTTTAATTTATTTCATTTGAAAATCTACTCTATATAACAAAATTCACAGAACACAAGAATTACAATAAAATGACATAAAGAAACTGCCATCAAATAAATCTGATGGCAGAAAGAAATTTACTTTAAAAAGGACAAAGATACTAAGCATCTCTTAGTATCTTTGTCCTTCTTTATACCCTCGGTTAAAGTATATCCTCATTATTGATTTTTATTCATATTTCTTAAATCCTACATATTTTTTCCTTAATGTATCCTTATATAAATAACATCAATATCCCTACAATCAAAATCCCTGTACATAATACCTTTTTCTTTAAATTAGGTTCTTTAAAAATAAGGCCTCCTACCAATACAGATACCACAATAGAGACACTACGAAGTGGCATAGCTATAGAAATAGGCGTATTGGGCATATTTAATCCTGCAAAATAAATACGATCAGCTAGTATAATGCATAAACTCATCCATAAAATATTCCAGTCCCATTTTAATTTTAGTGCTTCCTTTTGAATATACTTACGCCCTAAATAAGTTAACACATAAAAGAGCATCATGAAAAATAAAAACCATACCTGTACAATACTACTTGTCAGCTTAGAATCCATTCCCTTTAATGTAAGTGTTGCCGTTACCTGACCTATAGCTATTTTATCAATCAAACTTGTGACTGCATTAAGAACTGAACCAATAATCATATAGTAAAAATACTTATTTCTAAAAATATGCTTAACTTCAAACTTACCTACCTTACTTATAAAATAATAGGCCACAAACATAATGGCAATCCCCACCCATTGCATAGGTTCAAGCACTTCTCCCAATACAATAATGCCTAAAATAATCGAAAATAACGGTGTCACTGTATTAAAGGGCGTAATCACACTAATAGGCAATTGCTGCAGCGCCAAGAACATAAAATTCCATCCTATGTATATAATAAGGCTCTTTAATGCCAACAACAAAATCGTATTCCCGCTTATAAGCACTGCATTTCTCATTTCATAAGCTACAAGTACAAATGATAATATACTATAAGCTGTCAGCACCGCGATTACATTTTGACCTCTTAAAGCCAATTTCTTAGAAATATCCCAACACCCCAAAAAAACCCCCGCAACCAAAAACATCCCAAAAGCAATCATTTTATTTCCCCTTTTCTTTTGTATGATTTCCTGTCATCTTAGTTCTAATCTACTGTTTATAATTGTACAATATTTTTTATACATTTTAAACCAACTTTATTTTTACACCATTAAATAATGTTGAAACTATCATTTTAAAAACTAAAAACAGCACCTATATAGTGCTGTCTGAACGAAGCGCAGCGCAGTGAGTTCACACCGTTTCTTTTGTTATCGAACTTAGAACCTCACAGATTACGGAGCGTGTAGCTAGTAGAGCCCAGTGGAGCAACGGACCATTTTTTGTGACACCTGTTTAATAGCTTTATCTATTATCCACCTTCTCAGGATACATATCATGATGCATTAAACGATGTTCTGCCATCTGTTCAAACTTTGTTCCTGGCTTACCATAATTACAATATGGGTCAATGCTAATGCCACCTCTTGGTGTGAATTTCCCCCATACCTCAATATATTTAGGGCCCATGAGCTTAATTAAATCTTTCATAATAATATTTACACAGTCCTCATGAAAATCTCCATGATTTCTAAAGCTAAAAAGATATAACTTAAGAGATTTGCTCTCTACCATCTTCTCACCTGGAATATAACTAATATAAATCGTCGCAAAGTCTGGTTGACCTGTAATAGGACAAAGGCTTGTAAATTCAGGGCAATTAAATTTTACCCAATAATCATTTCCAGGATGCTTATTATCAAAGCTTTCTAAAATATCTGGGTCATAACCAAATTTATATTGCACCCCTTGGTTTCCTAGTAATGTAACATCTTGCATTTCTTCTCTTTGTCTTCCCTGCATTTTAATTTCTCCTATCTTCTACCTATGCTTCTTTACTTTTTAAATATGTCTCAAGGCCTCTTTGTCTCAATTTACAAGCAGGACATGTACCACAGCCATCACCTATTACGCCATTATAGCAAGTTAATGTCTTTTGTCTTACATAATCTAACCTGCCAAGCTGATCAGCCATTTCCCAAGTTTGGGCTTTATCAATCCACATAAGTGGTGTATGCACTACAAAATTGTAATCCATTGCTAAATTTAAGGTAACATTTAAAGATTTAATAAAAATATCTCTACAATCTGGATAACCACTAAAATCTGTTTCACACACACCCGTTACTATATGTCTTGCCCCTTTTACCTTAGCCATTACACCAGCAAAAGTTAAAAAAAGCATATTACGTCCTTCTACAAAAGTTGAAGGTAATTCTCCTTCTTTTGTTTCAATCTCAATGTCATCTCTTGTTAAAGCATTTGGTGCCAGCTGATTCAAAAGTCCCATGTCAAGTACATGATGCTCTATCCCTAACTCCTCTGCTATATCTCTTGCACACGCAATCTCCAAAGCATGACGCTGCCCATAATCAAATGTTACTGCAATGACCTCATCAAACTTCTCCATCGCCCAAAATAAACAAGTCGTAGAATCCTGTCCACCACTAAATACAACAATCGCCTTTTCCTTCATCCTAATCTCCTCCATCTCTAATCTTAATTTTTAATCTTTCACCAATTCCACAGCTTCTCTTCTCATCTCACTATCCTTCTCAAAGCAGCCTCTAAAAGTAGTACTACGTGTTACAACACCAGGTTTCTTAATTCCTCTAGCCGTCATACAGCTATGTTCACCCTCTATAAAAACACCTACATCTTCGCTTCCTGTAATACGCATCATAATATCGGCAATATCACTTCCAATACGTTCTTGAAGCTGTAATCTCTTCCCAACCATATCTGCGATACGTGCAACTTTGCTAAGGCCTATAACCTTACCGCAAGGTTTATAAACCACAGAAACCTTCATATTATACATCAGTGCCAAATGATGCTCACAGTAACTAAAAATAGGTATATCCTTAATCACTACAAGGTCCCCATGGTTTTCATCTAGATAATCTTCCTCCTCAAAGGTCTTCCCAAAAATCTCCGCCAACTCTTCATTCGTATAGTTCATTCCTTCAAAGACTTCTGCATACATTTTAGCCACACGTTTAGGCGTTTCTCTAAGACCTTCTCTTTCTGGATTATCTCCTAAGGCAATAAGGATTTCCCTAATATGATAACAAATCTTCTCTGTATCAATTTGCTTTGCCATATAACTTTCCTCCAGTCTATTTAGACCCCTCTACTTTCTTTAGGCCAAATTATTTTATGTAACTGCAGCTGCAACTTCACATCATTTAACTGTTTTTCTTTCATGAAATCCACGATTACAGCTGAATCTATATTTTCTCTTACAGGGCTTAAATACACCTGACAACGCTTAGCTAACTCATATTTTTTAATAAGGTCATAAGCTCTTTCTAAGTCTTCTGTACTTGCAATTACAAATTTATAAACATCATTCTTTGTCACAACTTCTAAGTTTTTTTCTACCATTTTATGCTGCATGCCACTGCTTGGGAGTTTATAATCTACAATGAAATGCATAGCTGCATCCTTATATCTTTGCTTAAATGGCGTAATATCTACAGCCCCATTGGTTTCAATATGTGTCGTTATCAAAGGCATTTTAGCCAATAAGTCTAAAATCTCCTCTATATGCTTTTGCCAAAGCGGTTCCCCACCTGTAAGGGTTACATGCTTTACCCCTGTTTCCTTAATATAGTCACCAATTTCCATTGCTGTTAACATTTCCACATCACTACTACCATCAAATGAATACGTCGTATCGCACCAACTGCATCTTAAATTACATCCTTCAAAACGTACAAAAGTCGAAAGCGCGCCTGCTGTAGGCCCTTCACCATCTATGGATACAAACTTTTCAATAACCTTAAATTTATTCATGTCTCTACTCCTTATACGTACAACTATTCGTTGGTGTTTCAAAAAGTTCCACTTCTGAAACTGCAATGCCCTTATCTCTCAATAAACGATAAATATAGCGTGACATCTCTTCAGCTGTGGTGCGGAAAGGTAAATATAAAATTTTAAAAGCATTTGGCAACGCTGCTAACTGCGCCCCCACCTTACGGCCTTCTTCATTATCTTCTAGTACAAGCTTGTGATCAAAAAGCTCTTCTATTTCCTTTAATGCCCCTTTAATATTGCCGAAGTCATCTACCATACCACGTAATTGTCCTTCCTCATGTAATGTTTCACTTGCAACCCTTACAATGAGGCGATAACGATGTCCATGGATATTTTGGCATTTTCCTGTATAACCACTTAAATAATGTGCCATATCAAACTGTATTTCACTTTTTATAATAAACATATATTCCTCCATATTTTAAGTTTGGAATAGCAAAGTTAAAAATCGCACTTTCCTACTCTATGAAAAAAGGCTACTTTTACTGATTTCCATACACTGGTCATAAAAGTAGCCTAAAATTTAATCTCAAAAAAATAAGGCGGACAAATGTCCACCTTATCTACGCTTAGAATTTCGCCTCAACAAAAAGTCTGCTTCAGCTTAATTCTCAAGAAAGCAGCTCACGCCACATTCTTGACTCAAATTTTGAGTTTGGGCCTAGGAAAGTTAAAAATCTCTCTTTCCTAGGCTATAAAAAAAGGGTGCCAAGGCACCCTATATTTCTTATATAATAGCCTAGTTTTATTTATAGACAGGATGGTCTGAATGAACTGTCTGATTCAATTATTATTAACTTAACATAAACTCAAAATTTTTTCAAGTATTTAAATTAATTTAGATCTATTATTTAATGTGCTGTCTGGCCATTATTACGAAGTGCGGCACGTTCTTGGCTTAAATTCATAATTAATTCTTTAAATGACCAATGAATAGAATGCTCTGTTACAACAGCAATCAGTGGTCTTGCCATACGCATTTTTTTTAGTCCCTCGATAAATACATTCACCTTACCGCTTGGGATATTATTAAATACAATTGCTTTTTCATTTACATTTGTATCATTACCTATAGTTATTTTATTTTCTAAAATATCTTCAATAGTCGTTTCCACTTGGTTGGCTTCAAGTATAATGATGTCTTTTATCCCTGTAAGTCTTGCCACACTTTGAATTGCTTGCATTTCCTTAGGTGAGAAATGATAGACCATCATACAACTTCTTTCATGAATTTCTTTTAAGTCTTGCATTTTTTCAAATGACATATGTTTACCTCTCTTGTCTAGTATTTTCCTCATATACTACAATTCGGTTACGGCCTAATGTTTTTGCTCTATATAGGGCATCATCGGCCTTTTTAATACCTGTGTCAAAGTCCTCTTCCTCATTACATAAGTATACGCCACAACTAATGGTAATAGCAAGTTCTTCCTTTTCTTTCGCTATAAACTTATGCTCATTCACCTTTTTGTTAATACGTTCTGCAATCCTCTTGCTCGTTTCTACACTTATATCGCTTAGTATAACAATAAATTCTTCACCACCATAACGTCCTAAAAAGTCTATATTTCTTACACTCTCCTTAAGAATTTTCCCCACTTCCATAAGTACATGATCGCCACATATATGTCCATGTATATCATTAATCTTTTTAAAATAATCAATATCTAGCATAATAATTGCTGTTTTTTTACCCAGCTTCTGATTCCTTTTTAGTTGTTCCTCACCAAGCTTTAGAACTGTTCCACGATTGTATATCCCTGTAAGGGCATCATACATTGCTAAATATTCTACTTCATTGAATAAGTCTGCATTACGCAGTGCGACAGCTAAGTATGAAGCTAAAATCTGTAAGCTTCTTAAATCATTTTTGCTATAAGCATTCTTTTCATAATTGCCTATTGCAATAACACCAATAGGTTTATCATCTATTTTTAATTTAGTAAATATAGCTGATTTAATAATATTTCTTTCATTACCTACCACTTTTTCTAACATTATCAAATAATCCGTAAAGTTACCGTTATTAATAATAATGTCTTCATCCATTTGCAATGTCATGGTTCCTAGTGATATGACCTTATCATATAAGTCCTCATTGATGTCATCTATGACTTCACCATCTTTTCCATATGCTTTATAGAAGAACTCACCATTTTTCTTACGCATGCCTAAACCTACAATATCTGCTGGAACGAGTTCATTCACTTGCTCGTAAATCATATCAATTAACTCATCTATTTCTAAATTGGCCGTAAATCTTTGACCTACCTTAGAAATCTTTTGAACCTGTTGGTATAATCTTTTATAATTTTGCAGTTCTCGCCTTGTACTTTTTTGCTCTAATGCGGTCAACCATATATTATGTTTACTTTCATTTTTTAAATACTTTTCTTTTATCTTAACGGCACGATAAGCTTCTTTCCAATTACCTGTTAAATTATATAACGCTTCTAAAGCCCCATACGCTTGCGCCATTAAATGTATTGCATGAATCTCCTCTGCTAATGTTATGGCTTCCATTAATCTTTCTTCCACCTCATCCGCAATGCCGTGACTTACACGTTCTTCCCCCCAAGAAATAAGCCCACGTATAATTAACTCTTTATAATCGTTTGCTTTAGAAATTTCAAAACATTTTTTAAAGTCTTTTCTTGCTTCTAATGGTTTCTGAGAGCTATTTTGAATTTGACTACGTATATATAATATTTCTGCCACCGCATTGCTATCCCCTTGATTTAAGGCATAGGCATAAGCCTTTTCACAATGAATCATGGCTTCATCTAAATAATTAGTGTGTAATTTAATTTCAGCTAATGCACTTTCTATAAAGAGACATTTTCTCTCATCTTTTGTATAACCAATCTCTTCTAAATAATTAGCCACCTGTAAAGCTTTATCATATTCTTTAAGTTCAATATAAAGCTGCATAATATTTAAAACTAGCGTCTCTTCTGACTTAATCTGCCCATATTTCTTAGCAGCCTCAAGCCCTTGTAAGCCATATTCTAATGCTGTTTCAAATAATCCTTGTTTCATATATAAGATTAATAAAATATTACATGTACGTATAAGCTGATTATAATCTTTTAAATGCTCACATATTTCATAGATGACTAACGCTTTCTGAGTACCTTCTTCATATTTTGAAAAAGTTAAGTAATACCATTGCATACAAATTACAGCTCTTACATAAGCTGCTTCATAACTTTTATCTTTTTTAATATGTTCTTCTAAAAAACTCAGTGTTGCTTCCATTAATGCCTTTACATTTAATATATCTGTTTTCCAATTTTCTTTTGCATACTTAATAATATGTGTAATATATGCTTTATCTTTTTGTAAAGATTCTAGTTCCTTAGCAATGTCAATATTCAAATTCATTCGTACCCCCAACTACTTTTTTAGGTATGTCCTCTATTTTACATTATTTCTTTTTAAAAATATACTTCTTAAATGTAAATTTTTACAGAAAAAGAGGGTGCTCATTAATGATATAAGCGCTAATACAATTAGCGATATACCTTGATGTAGACACCCTCTTCTCTCCTGCTAAGGCTCTGCTTATCTGGCTTTGTGTTATACTTAAATACTTCGTTACTTTTCCTAGATTAACAATCTATAAAATGTGCGCTGACTTTGGGTAGCCCCCATGCTAAGACCTTAACTCTAGGTTTACAGTAACTACTTTTCCATTAAGCGTTTAATCACATACCTCGCATCCTTTTGTCAGGTATTCAATTAGGTTTTGATATCTTGTGCCAAATTAATCTGCTACTGCATTTCAATCTCCAACGGTACCATCTCCTAAAATCTATACCTCTCATCTGATATGTTTTACATATCACATCCTCGGTACATTAATATTATGTGCAAGCTATTTTATTTTATGCCACTTCATTTTAACCAATTTATTCCATTATTTTTATAACTTTTAAATAGAGCTTTTAGTTGGCTGCTCTATGTTTCTATTGATACACTGTATCAAATAAAATAACATCTGTTACATACTCTACTGGCAACGCTTCATTACTATCAATTCTTTCATTAAGCAATGCATTAATCTCATCCTTAATATATAACTGGGTATCTTCAAAACAACCTTCAGCTGCAATATCCTCTAGTTTTTTTTCTCTAAAGTATGCACCAATAACTGAATTAATATCTTCTTCACAAGTACTTAAGGTGTGCGTGACTTTCTTTTTATATTTATCTTTGTAATAAATCTTGCATCCTGTACTTACAATATGTATCGCCCCATTATCATCGGTCTTTGTATTAAAATATCCCTTATCAATAAGCACCATTTGGCGGTCTGCTTTTTCCCCTCCCATATTTCCATTAAATGCAAAGAAAATTATGGCAAAGGCTGCTAATGCTGTTACAAGAAATGTACTTGTAATTAAAATAATAACTGTATTTTTTTTCATAAATGCCCTCCCTCTCCCTTTCATATAGTTTCTACTTTAAAATATCATGAATCACTTGAATTTTCAATAAACATTAGCAATTTAAAATTTTTTGTTGTATTTTAATGTGACTTTTATTTATTTTAACATACTATAAATGGCATGAGCCCCTTGCATCATGCCATTTATATCTTCTTTATTTATGATTTATGTTATGATTTATGCCCTAAAACTCTTTATACTACTTATTTTACAAGGCTACCATTATAATAGACTTCTGTTACGCCTGCAGTTAAATTTTCCATATTACTCCAATCCATATTAGCGATACGTGTTTGAAGTGTAAGTGTTCCTTCATTTACTTTTGCATCTACTTCTGGCATTGTTATCTCTAAATAGTAACCTTCATTTGTTTGTACAAATTCATATTTTACAAGTGACCCAATGCTCATATACCATGGTGCTTCTTTAAGTGCAAGACCTGCATTATCACACCAGAAGTTCATTTCTTTTGTATCAGCTTTTGTAAAATAGTAACGTACTGCTACCTTTGATAAATCAACTTGCTCCTTACTTGCTATCTCAACGCTAAAAACTGCATTATTTGCATTACCGCTTTGTGTAACACTAATGCCAGCTACTGTTTCATCACCGCCATCACCTGTATTCCCGCCGGTGTTGTCTCCTGTATTGCCGCCATTATTGTCTTCATCATCAGTTTCTAGTGCCTTACCTGTTACTGTGTTTCCTGATTTAACGACTTTATAATTTACAACTTCACCACTTAAAAAGTGTACTTTAAGTGTTATTTCACCATCATTTGTTTCTGCAAAGAAAGCGTCTTTGATTGTGAGTGTATTATTTGTATAGTCTGGTGCAAATGTTTTAGCATATTCTTTGTACGTCGTCCAATTTTGAGGTCCTACCCCTGAACCATTTGCATCTACAGCTTCCATAGTCTCAACAATGTCACCTTTGTAACTTACTGGAATAGCAAGTACACTTGTTGTGCCTTGTGCATCGCTCATTACAGCACGATTATAATATTCTACATAAACTTTCCAATCTGCACCTTGTGAGAATTTAAATGTTAACGTCTTTTGTGTGCCATATGTACTTGTTAAAATGCTGTTTAGATAACTTGCCTTGATTGTAACAGCCTCATTCGTTGCTGTATAATCTTCACCTAAAACTAATTCTTTGCTGCCATCATTAATGCTTACTAATGTATTGCCATTTAAAGAAAGCTTTTGTGTGACATCACTTACTGTAGTACCTTTTTTAATAAAGATATGATCAGATTCTGTATAAGAAGATCTTGTTTCCCAACTTGCTTTAATCATATCAAATAAATCTTGGTCAGACCATGTATAGTTATAACGACTAAAATGTTGGCCATTGTCCCAAAGCATCATTGTGATATCTTTTTGATTTGCATAATATCCAAGATACTCCATATATTTGAGCATTTCGCCCTCTTCAATTGTGCCTAAGGCTGTATCAAAACCAAGAAGACCATATTCACCGCAGATTACACCAATTCCTTTTGAAGTAAATGCATTATACATACGGTCAAATGCACCTTCTAATTCACCTTGTACCCAATCATCAAATGTTGTACGTCCTGCAATATTTACACTAAAAGCCCAAGGACCATAGTAGTGGAATGTTGCAATAATATTAGGGTCATTTAATTTTTGAATTGAATTATAAAGACTTTCACAACGGTCTTCACTGTCATTTGTATTAAGTGTTGGAAGCACTAGCATTCTTGTTGCATTATTGCCACCAGAATTTCTTACGATTTCATAACATGCTTCATTTACCTGATTGTTAATTGCTATTTGCGCTGCATCACTACCATTAAATTGTGGCTCATTTAAAGATTCAAAGCATACTGTCTCTGGATAATCTTTAAAATAATCGGCAAGTTGACGCCAAATTGCCTGGTATTGTTTCATTGCTGAACCATCATCTGTGCCAATATTTTTCGCCCAATTCCAAGAATCATGATGCACATTAATCATAACATATAGGCCTTCATCAAGCGCCCAATTTACAACCTCTGCATAACGTGCTAAGAAAGTTGGATCAATCGTATAATCTGGTGCCTCACCAGTACGCATTACTGTTGTGAAAGGCATACGAATACTCTTAAATCCTTGTTCTTTAATATTATGTATAAGTTCCTTTGTTACTTTAGGATTTCCCCAAGATTCTTCTCCTCTGTCCCCATTGGTGTCATAACCATCAAAAGTATTTCCCAAATTCCAACCTGGTTGCATAGCATCTACATAAGCTTGTGAGGCAGTAACACTTTTTTCTGCCGCCTTAACAACATTGCCATTGCCAATGTTAAACATAGCCACACAAGTTATAGCCATCATAAATGCTAAAACTTTTTTCATTTTCTTCATTTGAAACTCCTCCTTAATTATTTTAAATTTTCTTATAACTTGGCTTATGTTTATATTAGTACATTTTCTTATCTATTAATACCCCTATTTTTAGATATATTTTACATTATTTTTTATCAATATTAACTTATTTTTATTTATTTTTTCACTTAAATGCTATCCTTCTGCTACCTCTCTATTATCTTTCACTAAAATCACTTATTTTCATTTTTATATTTTATTACTTTTTAATTACTTTCAATAATCATTTAAGATTATTTTAAGATTCAAAGTTTAAACTTGTCCTTAGGGGATTTTAATACTAAAGTTAAAGGCCTCAAATCAAGCGACGTATGTCGTAAAACAGGAGGGTTTCGTATGAATATTCAAGCAGCATCAACATCACTTGCAAGTTCCGTTTCTAGCTTTAGCAGTGCACATCTAAGTACTGCAACTTCTCAAGAAGCTGCAAAAACTGAAAGCGGGGATACACTTACAATTAGTGCAAAAGGTCTTTCTATGTTTGCACAAAATCAAACTGCAGCACAAGATGCACTTGCAGCTGTAAATGACGTTGAAAGCAAAGATGACAATGCTACACTTAAAACTATCTTAGAAGGTACTTCTACAGATGACGATGACGACACAACATCATCTACAACTAATTTAGCTGGGCTAACAGATGCTCAAATCGAGCAAAAAGTAGCTGATGGTACGATTACACAAGCCGAGGCTAATGCCGAGTTAGCTGCTAGAAAAAGTAAGACTGACAGTGAAAAGCAAACTGCAACATCTATCGATGTTTTAGTTTAAGTGATGTTTTAGTTTAAGTAATTACTAAAATAAAGGGTAAGATTATTTTCTAATGACTTAGATATAATCTTACCCTTTTACTGATGCTTTATTAAAATCTCCCTATTTTCTAGTTGTAAATGACTTCTAATGTACCTTCTTGGAAATTCGTCATTTCTGACCAATCTTCATTGGCCACACGAATTTGGATAAAGGCTTTACCTTGTCCTGGTGTTAATGTAAAAGAGGTATTAGGTTTAATTTCGATATAATACCTTCCATCTTCTTCACCTATTTCACCTGTTACATCATAAGTCATATCCATATGCCATGGTGCCTCATTTAATTGTAAGCCAGCATAATCACACCAGAAATTCATTGGTAATGAATCATCCTTTTGGAAGTAGTAACGTAGTGTTACTTGTGATAAGTCTGTTGCTTCTTTCGCTGTAATTTCATAAATCTGATCAATGCCTACATTAAAGTGAGTTGTCATATCTATTTCTACTAAGTCTAGACTTTCATCTGGTGTTTCTTCAGGTTTACCGTTTTCTTCACCATACACAGTACTTAACCAACCGCTTTCATCTAAGTCAATTTTTCCTGCACCTGCATAATCTGTTACCACACATACGACATCTTCAAGTGGTACAACATTATATTCATAAGGTAATACTTCCTCTGTATTATAAGTGAATTCAAAAGGCTCACTTGGTGGTGTAGATTTATGCATATCCTCCACACCTACTATAGATGAAGACCATGCCCAATCTCCAATCGTTGATTTATCATGCCAGTCAAAACCTGTTGTAAATAAGTTTTCACCATTGTTATCCCAGCTACCGCCTGTATAAGTCCCATATTCATTCGTTACCATAGAGTTTACAATAAGTGAACGATTATAAGCTGCCGCAAAAAGTGTATCCCATGGTGCATTCATATAAGCTGTATCATTACCTTGTAATTCATTGCCTACAAGTGGTTCATTAATCCCATTAAATACACATGTATCCGCCGCAATTGAAGCGCCATTTCTAGCATTTATCGCACGGCTTAATGTATATTTGCCATATGTCATAAAGGCCTCTTTGCTATTATGTACAGCTTGATGTGTAGAATCATCAATATAGCAGTTATATAAATGTCCTTTTCCTTGGCGAATCATAGGCACACGTTGTCCTACATTCATATAGTGGCAATACGCCATAGTCAGCTGAAGTCTTTGATTGCCATCTAATACTTCTCTTCCATCACTATATGTATAGTTTTTATAATCTTTGTCTCCTGAACCTGTTAAGTGACATTTTGAATGATATGCAGCATAGGCCATTATCTCATTCATTGTTGCGCCATTCTCACGTAAATTCCAGTAACGGCTTCCCTCACCTAAGTCACCATTTTGATACTTTTGCTCCATATATGTAATTGATTTATAAATTGGACTATCTGATGATGGATTCTCATCTGCTTCAAGACCGAATTCACACCACGATAAAGTTACCCCAGCTGCTCCATTTTCCATATCTAACATCCCATCTGCCCCCATAGCAAATGTACAGTGGTCAATCCATACATCATTGGCCCCATTAACTTTGATAAATGTCCAGCCCACTTCTTTATGTGCACCTGTATCATCCCATTGCCACATTTCATCAAAATTTAGGTTACGAATAACAAGGTCTTTACTTGAAGCTTGTAATTTTAATTCTGTATGTCTTATGGTACTAGCATTTTTTGAGAAAATAGTCAGCCCATCTGTATTTGAAATATTAAGTTTAGATGCACCACTTGCCTCTAATGAAGGATTTGTAAAGCCATAAGAAGGTGCACCATATTTTGAAATAAAATTAAATTGTTTTCTTTCTTCACTTGAAAGATTCAACTCATTCCAACCTAAATTTAAATCATTTTGCACTTCAATAACTTTAACCTCACCTGTCTGTGCATCTGCTAAAGCCTGTAAAAACTCCCTTTCATTAGTTACCTCACGGTAATATGCTGTTCCTATATATTCACTTCTATCTTTTACACCTAATGATGCAAAGCCTGTTACAGATAAAAAGCTTTCATCATAATCCTTGACCTCTCTAATTGTACCTGGAATTTCATTAACCTCGCCTTGCATAGTTGTACTTGCTGCCATAACATAGTTTGGAATCCCTACTACTGAAAATCCTGCTGCTGCAATACTTGCTGCTAAAATCATGCTTAATGTTCTGTTTAATTTCATGTACATCTCCCCCTGAGTCATATACTTTATTGCGTTCATATAGATTTCACATTTATAACTTTTAGTATTCATAGTTTTGAGTCATGTGAAATCATTGAGAGAAACCTTTTTACCTACATGGGTATTTCAGGTTTTTAGCTGATTTCTCTACATATTAAACAATTAAATAAAATATATTCATTAATTTAAGTACTTATTGCATAATAACTCTAACACAATTAAAAATATTTTTCTACATTTTTTAATATTTGTATTTATTTTATCAAATTTTTTTATATTATTTCACCACAAAATAAGGCATTTGCATTACTAATCTCACACTTAGTAAACAAATGCCCTATCGTTGTATCTTTTTTTATTTTATATACATAAATAATATTTTTTTACAAGGAAAATAATTTCTTTAGCTTGTGCTGCCTGCGCGCGTGGTACCTTGAAAGAAATAGGCGCACTATATGCTGCTCCTGATGAAGCCAGAGTCGTATTGCCATCTACTCCAATTTTAATATCTACATCTAAATCAAAATTTCCTGCTGTTTCATACGAAACTGTTTTTACCGCTTTCTTAGGAAAGAATTTAACTTCTACTTTCTTACCTGTTACACCTTGTACATCTACCATATAAATCCCATAGTTTGTTAAAACAACAGAATCTCTTATAAATTGATAGGATCCAATCACTTGTTCATCTTCAAAAAAGTAATCTTGCACATAACTTAAATCTGCTCCCACAGATGCCTTACCCGTTAACTTGTCATATAGTCCCATACGCTTCTCCTTGTTTAATTAATTTAATATACCTTAAAACACTATAGATTTCACATTTATAAAGTTTAGTTATTCATAGTTTTGAGTCATGTGAAATCATTAAGAGAAACCGATTTACCTACTTGTATATTTCAAGCTTTTAGTTAGTTTCTCTATATTAAAATTATACCATACCTTATGGTATTTCATAAAGGTTTGCTTCATAAGGACGCAGCCACTTATCTTCTACTTTATAATTTGAAATTATTTTTTGGTATTTTCTTACGCTTTGTTTACGTCTAATGATATTACCACTTACATTACACTCGATATAAAAAGTCTTCCCCGCCAACTTACGATAATACGTAAAAAGATTTTTGCACTTCTCATGGGTAAATATCACCTCACCATAAACTAAAGCTTTATTAGTCTTACGGAGAGCAATAAGTTGTTTATAGAAATGATACATGGAATTTTCTTCTTCCATTTCACTTTTTACATTATAATGCTTATAATCTTCATCTCCTATAATCCATGAAGTCCCCTTAGTGAAACCTGCTTCATCGCTATCATCCCATGGCATTGGTACTCTGCTATGGTCACGACTTCCTCTTAAGATTTTCTTAAGAGCTGTTTCCTCATCCATCGTTTTAATGAGTTCCTTATACAAATTAATGCTTTCAATGTCTCTAAAATCTTTAATTTGTTTAAACTTCTTATTAATAAGCCCCAATTCCTGACCTTGAAAAATAAATGGCGTTCCTTTTAATGTCATCTGAATTAAAGCAAGCAGCTTTCCTAATACTTCTCTATATTCAGGTCTTTCATCCACCTTAGAAATCATACGTGGATTATCATGATTTTCATAAAACAATGCCATCCAGCAATCATTCCCATAGCACTTCATCCACTTTATAAGATAGTTTTTAAGATAATTCAAATCATAGCTATATAAGTCAAATCGCTCATGACCGGGCATTTCTAAATGGTCAAATGAAAATACCATATCTAATTCTCTTCTGCTCTTAGCCGTAAGCTGCCGACTCATTTCAAGGCCTACACCAGGTGTTTCCCCCACTGTAAAAGCATTATGCTTATCAAAAGTTTCCTTCCTCATTTCCCTTAAATAGTCATGTAAGTGAGGGCCATAAAAATAGTGTTCAACGCCATAATACTTCATCATTTCTCCAAGTGACTTATTTCCCTCAGGCAAGCCCTCTCTCTTTGAAATATAGTTGATGACATCTAATCTAAAACCATCTATACCCTTCTCTAGCCACCAATTAATCATCTTATAAATCTCTTGACGCACAGCCACATTATCCCAGTTCAAATCCATCTGCTTCTTAGAAAACAAATGTAACGCCCAACTGCCTTGTGATTTATAATAATTCCAGGCCGGCCCGCTAAAATAAGAAGTCCAGTTATTAGGTAATTGATTTTCTTCTCCTTCTTTAAAAAGATAATAATCTTTATACAAAGAACCGCTCTCTTTTATAGCTTTTTGAAACCATTCATGCTCATCTGAGGTATGATTCACCACTAAATCCATAATGAGTTTCATCCCTCTTTTATGCACCTCATTTAAAAGTTTATCAAAATCCGCCATAGTACCGAATTCAGCCATAATTTTATAATAATCCCTAATATCATAGCCATTATCATCATTGGGCGAATCATAAATCGGGGATAGCCAAATCATATCTATACCAAGCCCTTGTAAATAATCAAGCTTCTCTATAATGCCATTAATATCCCCTATGCCATCTCCATTACTATCTTTAAAGCTCCTGGGATAAATCTGATAAACAATCTTCTCCTTCCACCAGACTTCTTCAATGCTCTCCTGACTCACTTCGACCATAGACTCTGCTTCATTTAGTAAAGTCAAAAAGGAGTTATAAAACTGCTTATCTAATAGCTTTCTACTAAGATGCATCACTGTTTTTAAACGAAGGTTCCCTACAATAGGATTTGTAAGTATCTTTTCACTCTTGCCAACTTGCATCAATAACTTATCCAAAATATCCTTTCCAACTGGGTTTTTATAAATATCTTTTAGCTTACTTTCAATGCCCAACTGCTCTGCCATTTAGAAGCCTCCCCTTATATTCTTTTCTCCATTATAGCCCCTTTTTTCCTCTCATGTTATAATAAAACTATTCATTTATATTATTTATGGAGATTACTTATGCAAATCACAATTGATCAAACAGAAATTTTCTTTCATGTCCAATATAGCAAACGAAAAAAGATGACACTAGAAGCTACGCCAGAAGGTCATATCACTGTAAAGGCACCGTCTAAATCTACAGAAGCGGACATTATGTCTTTTATGAAAGCTCATAGCAAAGCCCTTCTAGATTTTCAAAAACGCCTTGAAAATAGAAAGTTTATTTCAAGCCAAAAAAGTTACAACGAAACTGAAAACTTCTTATATCTAGGCAAAGCTTGTACTTTAAATGAACTACTTGAAATCATCCCAGAAACTGAAGAAGAAGTCCAACTTGCTCTCAAAAAATTTTATACTACTAAGACAAAAGAAATCGTAAAAAAACGTGTTAAACACTTTGAAAAGATTATCGGCGTCAAATCCAAGAGCATCACCGTAGTAAATTCACCTAAATCTTGGGGAACCTGCAATAATCTTAAGGACCTCACCTTCAATTACAGACTTTCTATGGCTCCGCTGCATGTTATTGACTATGTTGTCATTCATGAACTTTGCCATATTCTTCACCTCAATCATGACCGTTCCTTCTGGCGCAAGGTAGGTGCTTACGATAGCAATTATGAAGCTCATCAAGCTTATCTTGCACGCTTTGGCGGTGTAATGACCATTTAAATTATCTAAAAAAGCTAGACATGGGGCACGGCTTGTGCAAATGTCTAGCTTTTTTTAATATGAAAAAATCCTCTACTATAGCCAGTCTTCTGCTAAAAGATTTTTTAGCAAACTGATGGCCTCTTTACCAATCTTTTCCGTAATTTCTTTTTCAATTGCCTGTTTTAACTTCTTGCTGTTTTCGCAGTACTCCTGCCCCTTTTCTGTAAGCCTGGCATATTTACCCTTACCTTCTGCTTCAAAAACTAAGTAGCCTTTAACTTCTAACTGCTTTGCACACTTTGACATAGCTTGTCTTGAAATGTTTGCCTGTCTTGCAACTTCTGCTAGTGCAATCCGTCCCATGCTCAGCTTTGCAAGAAGCATCGCTTCCGTATGTGAAATCTCACTTTCCATGGTGCGTTCCCATCGCTGCTCAACTTCTCTTCTTAGTACAATATGTTTTTCACTGATTAAATCAATTAAGTTCAACTTTTTTAACTGGTCCTTCATAAGCACCCTACTTTCACTATTTTTCTAGTTCTTTAATTATATCCTCTTTTTTTAAAAAATACTACTCAGGTTGTCAACTAAGTTGACATTCTACTCAAAACCATTTAGAATAAGATTTGTCAACTTAGTTGACACTTTTAATTTAGAAAGGATATAAAAATGGGACAAACAAAATCACAAAAATTTATTTTTACTTTAATGATGTGCTTCGGCATGGTACTTGGTATGACAATTTATAATATGCTTTTAAACGAAGGCTTTCATCCTGCTTTCTTCACTAATCTTCTTAAAGACTTTTGGCTTGGCTTCTTAGTTGCCCTCTTAATAGATGTATTCATCGTAGGCAAACTTGCAAAACCTATTGCTTTTAAAATCGTTAAACCTAATAAAAACACAAAGCCAATTAAAATAATCTTAGCAATTTCTTCTTGTATGGTCATTGGCATGGTCTTATTTATGTCTTTATATGGTGCTATTATCGCTGTTGGTTTTAACAGCATCACACTTAAGATTTATCCATTATGTGTTATGCGTAACTTCATTATGGCATTACCGCTTAACTTAATCATCGTTTCACCCCTTGTAAGATTTACATTCGGCAAACTTTTCCCAGCTGCTTAATGCCTACTTAAAATACAAAAGAGCTGTTATGAAACGCCTCAAATGATGTGACCCCAATAAGTTAGATTTTTAGGTCTAACTTATTGGGGTCAGTTCACAAATCGTTTCATAACAGCTCTTTTATGTTAAACTTCTTGTATTGTTCCCCTTTGTATAAAAAGCAACTTTAACCCTTATATGCGAACTCTTTCTTTTTCTTGGTTCTCTCTTTTTATGACTGATCTTAATCTACGCAGACCTCTTGGACCACCTACACCCTTAGCTAAAATATATGTATCGAAATAACGACACAAATCATATGAAATCTCTGGTAGCTCATTGCAGATATACACAAGATCTAGCGAACTCTTAATAAGTTCATCTTCAAAGGCATGTACAATTAGCTTTGCTGAATTCATCTGCTGTGTGTACTGCATCTTGCCATAGTTTTTTTCAAACTCCAAAA
The DNA here is from genome assembly GCF_982396655.1 of Cellulosilyticum sp. Classification (NCBI taxonomy): domain Bacteria; kingdom Bacillati; phylum Bacillota; class Clostridia; order Lachnospirales; family Cellulosilyticaceae; genus Cellulosilyticum; species Cellulosilyticum sp. The sequence continues at coordinate 22,897 of NZ_CEVXFV010000050.1, forward strand.
TCTTTCTCATGTCATTTACAAACTTATCAATTCTCTCATTCATGTATTTTCCCCTCCAGTCTACTTTATTACCAGTATATCATGTTTTTTGGAGGAGTTATATGGAATTTTATAGAATATTATTTGTTATATGACAAAGAGGTCTGCAATTATAGTTTTATTAAAGCCTTGATTTTTCGTATTCGAATCCCATATATATGTTAAATAGATTTACAACTATACCTTGTTATTTATTGTTAATGAAATATTTCCTTAACAATAGCTTTACAATTATAAAATAGACTCTTTTTACAATAGGTTTGCAACTATAATATCAGTCAAATTCCATAACTATATAGTAAAAACATCCCTTATAAATTAAATATCATCATTTAATCTATAAGGGATGTTTTATTATTTTTAGAAATTCCTTCATCGATATACTTTAATAAAAAACTTAACTCTGAAAACCGAGGCTGCTGAAAAACTATCATTTTTTAGATAAAGCCTAAATCAGTACTTCAAAAAAAGCAATTAAAATCTAAAGTTAAGATTTTAATTGCTTTTTTTCTTTTATTATCAAGTTAATGGAGGTCTTAGTCCTCCATTAACTTGATAATTTTTTTTAATTTACTGCAAACATGGTCAATGCCCTTGCATTTCCATGCCTATGTTTTAATTCACTATTTTTAGCTTCTATTTTATATCGTTCTATTGATTTCTCTTTAAAATAGTCACTTTCTTCAAAAGTCATCTGACTTTTATGTACATTACTCTTTATGGTTACAGAATAAGTTTTACTTTTAGCCCCGTCTTTATAGCATCCAAATTTAAATGGACATACTTTACAGTTTTTAACATCAAAATAATAGGTATCTACTTGGTTTTTTGAGACACCTTTCTTACCTTGTCTTGCTTTTCAAATTGCCATATGACCAGCTTTACAAGCATACATCCCTGCATCTTTATTAAACAAAAATTCATCTTCTTTTTTTCTAACGCCTTGTGTTACAGAAGGATTCAATTTGGCTACAAGCTTAATCTCATTTTTAGTTGCTAATTCAATATTTCCTTTTTCAGAATAAGCGGCATCACCTATAATAGTATCTATTTCAAGACCAGTCGCTAAACTCTTTTCTAATAATGTTTTGAGTTCTTTTCCATTATTCTTTTCACCAGTAGTAACCGTTGCTTCAGTAATAATTCTTTCTTCAGTCATTGCTATATGCGTTTTATATCCAAAAAAGAATGTGTCAGCTGTCTTATGTCCTACCATTGCATCACTATCACTGGAAATTTTTAAATGTTCAATATCATCATTTACTGTTTCTTCTAGAAGATTGATTTTTTCTTTTACCTTAGGATATGAAGCGATTGCTTCATTACTATTTATTGTTTTCAAAAGTTCTTTGCAGTATGTGATTTCATCTTCTATCTCATTTGAAGTATTTTTAGCTGGGAAAACATCTTTCATCTTTTCATCTATTTCATACACAGCTTTACGTAATTTTTTAGAACGATCTTGCAAAATCTCTATAGGTGATTTCTGATTATAACGTGATTTAGTATGCGTTGCATCGACAATAATAGACTTCGACTTAATAATACCTTTATCAAGTGCAATTCCTACTGTCTTATTGATCAGTAAGTCTAGAAGATTAACATCTTTTAATCTAATTTTACGAAACTTAGTCAATGAACTGGCATCAATAGCCGGATCTTCAGGAGTCATATCTAGAAAATATTTAAAAGACATATCATACCTAGAGCGTTCAACAATATCCACATCGGATAAATCAAAAATGGACTTTAAAAGAAGATATTTGAACATACGAATAGGACTAATTGCATTTCTACCATTGTCTAAGCAATATTTATTAATGAGTTCATCATAAACAAAAGAAAAGTCAGTAAGCTCATTGATTTTGCGTAAAAGATTATCCTTTGGGACAACGATATCATAAATTTTCATGTATGGACTTAAAACTAAAGATTGTTGTTGTTGAAGCATAAAATCACCTTCTAAATTTGATACTTTTATTATAACAGAAAAAAGTCTATGATTGTTATAGTTGAACAATCATAGACTTTTTCAGCAGCCTCGATATTCTGAGATGTATTTTTATACTTGCACATAGGCGATAATGGCAACGACTTCTTTGTTATATAAAACATATGCAAGATCTTTTGAAGCTCCGAGTTCTTTACGGGCAAGTGATTGCCATTCATTTAGTTTAATATTCTCATGGGAGAAGCAAACTTCGTATAAGGAGTTTGCTTTTCCCATGAGTGCATCATTGAATATTTCTTCTATTTTAGTTAGAGAAAGTTGTTTCGAAGGTAAATAAGAAAGTATATCAGTTATTTTACAATTATTATTAGTCATAATTACCTGTTTACTACTTTAGATGCACTTCCCATATTAGCATAAGAACCTGATATTGCTACTATATAAAGATCTGAATATCCTACTCTTACTTTTGTTTCATCGCCTGTATTGACATATGCTATTGTGCCACCTGTATTGCTTGAGCCGAAGAGTGGATAATGAAGTCTATCGTTATAAAAAGATTCAGGATGTAATATGCTTGTACTCTTTACATAGACATTTCCATCGACATAAGAAAGAGTCTCATCTGCTGAAACGTTAAAATACAAACAGTCTGTATCCTCATTCCAATCTTTAAACCCCAGATGAAAAGCTGCCACATCTATAACTCCATCTCCAGCGAAACTAGACCTTGGTACACTTGAAAGAGCAATATCTTCATCGTCATAAACTTCTTGATTATATGTTCCATCATTATTTCTAGTAATTAATACAGTGACTCCATCTTCTAATTGTTCCTGAGACAAACTAAGTTCTTGGAATGGTATTGTTTGTGGACAAGAAGTCGTTGCTTGAAGTGGTGAAGTGAGCATACAGGTAAGGATGCTCAAACTAAATAAAGTTTTTAAAGTTTTTTTCATAATTATAAAACTCCCTTTTATTTTGTAAGCGTCACATCAAGCACGCCTACTATATCTACTGATTTTTAAGTATACTGTCCTTAAGTATTTTTAAGGAGGTATACATTTTGAGCTCACGAAAGACTACAACAAAACAAGAACGTTTTGATCTCGTTGCCCGCTTTCTTAAAAGTGGGCAATCTCACATGGTTTGGTGCCAAGAAAATGGCATCAAACCAAATACACTCTATCGCTGGAGAATGGAATATAAAACTATGCAGCAAGATGTTTGTTTTGTACCACTTGAATCTAAATCATCTAAAAGTGTTCATCCAGCACATAAAGAAAAAACTATAAGTAATGTTTTATTCGAATTAGGCTCTTGCAAGGTTCATGTACCGGAACATGTGGCAGTATCACTTCTTACAGCAGTTTTAAAAGAGGCGGTAGATTCTCATGTTTAATTATAATGGCTACAAAGTTTTCTTAGCTTGTGGCACGACTGACATGAGAAAGAACATAAATGGGCTTTGTGACATTGTGCAGCATAACTTTGATCTTGATCCTACTCAAAAATTCATCTTTGGTTTTTGTAACAGGCAACGCAATCGTATCAAGCTTTTAGTGTGGGAAGATAATGGTTTTTGGGTCCACTTTAAACGTTTAGAAAAAGGTAGCATTAGTTGGCCTGAAGCTTTAGAAGATGAAGCGACTATGAATCTCACCTTAGATGACTTTGAAAATCTTATAAAAGCACCTGGTATTAAACAAAAGATTAAGCGACAAGAAGTATGGAAAAGACCTTAATTTCCTGATGTTTCGCTAGGAATCCTTTACTAATTATGGTATAATAAATTCAGAAACTTACAACGAATGGAGAATTTTAAGGTGAACTTATTAGAACAACAACGACTAGAGATCGAAGCTTTAAGATCCAAATTAAAGGAACAAGAAAAAAAGATTGCTTTACAAGAAAAAGAAATCGCCCAAAAGCAGGCAAAACTTGCTTCATTAGAAAAGTTAAATCAATGGTACATAGAACAACTTAAATTGCGTCGACAAAAGAAATTTGGTGTGTCATCTGAAAAAGCAGATCAAAACCAGATTTCTATTGCTGACGCTTTTTCAGATTTATTTAATGAGGCAGAAGTTTTAAAAGAACCGATTGCAGTGGAACCTGATCAAAGTACGGTGATTCCAGAACATAAAAGAAAAAGATCAAAAAGAGGTTCTAAGTTCGATACACTTCCTGTGGAAACGATTGAATACAAGCTTTCAGAAGAAGAAAAAGTATGTGCCACTTGTGGTTCACCTTTAACAGAAATGAAAAAAGAAATCAGAAAAGAGCTGGTTATTATACCGGCAGAGGTAAAAATCATTGAACATGTTACTTATGTATATAGTTGTAGAAAGTGTGATCAAGAAGGAACGAATGGTTTTATAAAAAGTGCTAAGAGTCCTAAAGCACTTATTCCTAAAAGTGTAGTTTCACCTAGTCTAATGGCTTACATTATCAATCAAAAATATACCAATGCTATGCCATTATACAGGCAGGAACAGGAATTTAAACGCTATGATATTCACTTAACCAGACAAGACCTTTCAAACTGGACTTTAAAAGGTGATACACTATTAAAGCCACTTTTTGAAGCACTTAAACAAGAGCTTCTTACGAATGAGTTACTTCATGCAGATGAAACCACTGTCGAAGTACTTAATGAGCCAGGAAGAAAGGCGACTTCTAAATCTTACGAATGGCTTTATAGGACCACTAAGAATGCCGAAAGACCAGTAATCATTTATGATTATCAAGTAGGTCGAAGTGGTGAATATGTGAAGACATTCTTAAAGGACTGGAAAGGAACCTATCTTCACTGTGATGGATATAGTGGCTATAAAAAGCTTGAAAACGTTACATTATGTGGCTGCTTAGTTCATGCTAAACGAAAATTCCACGAGGCATGGCAAGCAGGTCAGAATAATGAAGAAGCTAGAAAGGGCGAAGCTTATATCCAGGAGCTTTTTGCAATAGAAAGTGAAGCTGATCAGTTAAATTATACAGCTGAAAAAAGGCTTGAACTGCGACAAAAGAAGTCCAAAAAGAAGTTAGATGCGTTTTATACTTGGATAAATGAGATCAATTCAAAAACTTTGCCACAAAGTCTACTGGGCAAGGCTATTACGTATGCCCTAAATCAAAAAGAGTATCTGAGCAACTTCTTGAAAGATGGACGAATCCAGTTGAGTAATAACCTAGCAGAACAATCTATTAAAATGTTTGTCATAGGTCGTAAAAACTGGCTATTTTCTAACACCCCAAATGGAGCTAACTCTTCTTCTATTATTTATAGTATCATTCAAACAGCAATAGCCAATAACCTTAAGCCAATGCACTATCTGGAATATGTGTTTGAACAGATTCAACTAAACAAGGATCTGCAAATCTCAGAAATTCTGCCATGGTCATTAAGTATTCCTGAAAAATGTAAAAATCCAGATACGCCATAAAGCTAGTAAAAGTATACTAGCAGTGGCGTATTTTTTGTAGGCGTGTTTGAATTGACGCTTACTTCTAAAATAATATAGCCTTACGCTTTCAATTGTGATATATATTTTCAAAGGTAAAATGCACTCCTAACAGCAGTTTTGTTGCTAAGAGTGCATTTACATCTAAATCTTAAAATTTCGCCTTAAAATATAACCAAAATTAAATCAATTACTTATCTTATATTGAAATTTAACCTTTTTGTATAATTTTAATAATGCTTCATCTTCTGTTTCAAAATACCATTCTAATTGATTTTCTTGTTCATTATTTTGATAAACTTTCCATTTTTTACTAATATCATCAAATCCATATCCTAGCACAAAGTCTGCTTCACTCAAATTATTAATTATTATTCTCCACATTCCAATCTTATCTTGAAATTCCATAATCTTCTTTTTAATTTCATTTCTGTCCATAAAATTATCCCACCTTTAAAACTCCTATTTTCTTTAATACATCTCCTCCAAATGGAGTGACTATTTGACCTGCTCCACCAGACATGCCTCCCCACTTTGCTGCTTTCCCTTTTATTCCATATGTTATATCAATAGCGGTCCCTAATTCTTTTTGTGTTTTTGAAATAAAGCAATCATAGTTATCACATAACTCCTCAAAATCATCTATCTCCCATGTATCAATCCCCTCTTGACTTAGTAACTCATTAAAGGAATCTATATCTTTCGACTTAATTGCATCAATCTTATCAAAATATGATGCATTATTAAACGAACCAGTATGATATGCAGCCTCATTTTCAACATATGGAATTGCTCGCTCACTATAGGTATATTTACCACTGGCTGGCACATCAGCAAAATTGCAACCGCCCATATACCCATATCTATCCCAAGTGTCTGGTAATCCATTGTTTCTAGATATCGATGTTATTGTATTTTCATCAAATCCCAGTTTACTAGGCCAATCATAAATAACATTTCCCTTTGCATCAAAGCCTCTAATATAGAGAGGCATCACTTGGAACATTAATATCAATCTTATATGCTGAATTCTTGAATAATTCTTGCAATCCTTTTACCTTCTGTATATCTGTCAAATCAGTTCTACTTCCTATAGATCTTGCTGCATCACTAAATTCATTAAACGACTTCAAACTACCCTTTATACCATTACTTATTTGCTTCGCAGTATCAGCAATTTCATCTATTTTATCTATATATTTTACAGCATTCTTACCTACTGTTCCTAATTCATCTAAATACTTAATGCCTCCAATTACTGGAATAATCCCTACTATATCTACCAAGGTCTGTCCAATGTGCTTCCAACTTGCTTCCCAGTTAACAATATCTGCTGATAGATCTCTTAAATCGGCTGGCATATCTATACCTATTATACCCGTACCAATTTGCATTGCTGTACCTAATATAGTGTCTGTATAATTTCCTTTAATAAGTTGATTAACAGACTTTCCTACATATGTACTTACTTTATCTTTCCAGCTACTAGAAGCTTTATTACTTATTTTATAACTACTATTATTATTTGTCTTATAACTTTTACTACTACTTGGTTTATAACTGCTATAGGTATTTGCTTTATAACTTCTACTACTACTTGATTTATAGCTACTATAATTATTTACCTTATAACCATAATCATAATCGTAGTCATACTCTTTTGTACTACTTGGTTTGTAGCTACTATAATTATTTATCTTATAACCTTTGGTACTACTTGGTTTGTAGCTACTATAATTATTTATCTTATAGCCTTTGGTACTACTTGGTTTGTAGCTACTATAATTATTTATCTTATAACCTTTGG
>NZ_CEVXFV010000051.1:0-29840 GCF_982396655.1 Cellulosilyticum sp.
TCTATATAGATTTCACATTTATAAAATTTAGTTATTCATGATTTTTAGTCGTGTGAAATCATTGAGAGAAACCTATTTACCTACATGCATATTTTAAGGTTTTAGTTGGTTTCTCTGTAAATTTTTATTGTTTATGATGTTTTAATAATGTTCTTATGATGTGAAATCATTGGGAGAAAACAACTTACGTACATGTATATTTCAAGCTTTTAGTTGGTTTCTCTATAAAAAATAAATATAAGAATAATGCAGCATCTCGGGGACATGATTTATCTATCTAGATTTATCTACAATTAGGAGGGAATTATGAATACAATTTATGATCACTTAGACATGTTTACTGGTATTTTAGACTTACTTGAAAATCACTTAGGGACAAACTGTGAAATCGTATTACACGATAATACAAAACCTTATGAACATAGCATTGTCGACATTCGAAATGGCCATGTGACAGGTAGAAAGATTGGAGATTGCGGTGGAAATTGGGGTCTTGAGGTTCTAAGTAAAATGAATGCAGACACTCATATCTATAATAAAATTGTACATATGCGAAATGGCAAAATCATTCGTGGCTCATCTATGTTTTTACAAGATGATGAGGGCGAAAATATTGGTGCCATATGTATTAACATGGACATTACTGATTCATTAAAATGTGAAGAATACCTTAGACAATTTAATAACTATGCTACACCTTCTAGTTCATCAAACGAATTATTTACAACAGATGTCAATCAATTAATGGATAATTTACTTCTCCAATGTGAGAACATGTTTGATAAAACAAATGGGCATCTCACAAAAGATGAGAAATTAGAAATCATCAGATTCTTAGATAGTAAGGGGGCTTTCTTAATTACTAAATCTGGTGACAGGGTGTGTGAATTCCTCAATATTTCGAAGTTCACATTATATAACTATCTAGAAATGACCCGACAAGGTACTACACACAAAGAATAATTAATTATCTATTAGCCTTGGTGCTTGTATATTAGTTGGACTATAGATTTCATATTTATAAATTTTAGTTATTCATCGTTTTTAGCAATATGAAATCATTGAGAAAAAACAACTTACCTACATGTATATTTCAAGGTTTTAGTTGGCTTCTCTATATAGATTTCACATTTATAAATTTTAGTTATTCATCGTTTTTAGCAATGTGAAATCATTGAGAGAAAACAACTTACGTACATGTATACTTCAAGTTTTTAGTTGATTTCTCTATAACGCCTTTTCAATCTTTAATTTTAGTACATTTTTACGTTTTTCCTCATAAATTTTATTGACTTTTATTTTAATCTTTAGTATCTTTATTGAGATAAGAGAAATTTTTCATTACTCATGAGGGAGTAGTTTGCAATTATACATTGTAATATTATCAACATAGTGATTATGATACTTACATGATCTGGTAATATTTTAAAAAGCGAGACTCATGAATAGCAATGGTATTAATCGTGCTATTCATAAGTCTCGCTTTTTACATGTAATCGCCCTGCATAACCTAATCTCCTTCATCAGTAAAATTTATTTTTAAAGGAGTCTACAAATGATATTTTTACTTTATCTTATACTGGCAGCTTGCGTTGTCCTTCTTTCAGTTAAAGCTGCTAACTATGTTGATCTTTTAGATAAGAAAACGAATCTTTCTGGTGCCTTCATTGGCGGTGTTATGCTTGCTGCTGTTACATCTCTTCCAGAATTCTTTACAACTATTTCTGCTACCTCTTTTCTTGGAAATCCTGATCTTGCTTTAGGAAACATTCTTGGTAGTAACTTATTTAACAATGCAATCCTTGCTACACTTGTTTTATTATTTATAAAGAAATTCAGTAGTAGCACAATCTCAAAGAGTCACTTAAATGTAAGTATCTGTACACTAGGTATGTACTTCATCATTTGCATGAACTTATTCATTAACCTTGATATTTCAATTCTTACTATAAGTGTTATCTCTATTGCTTTAGCCGTACTCTATGGTATTGGGGTAAAAGCTATGGCTAACGCACCTTCTGAAGAAAGTGATGAAGAAGATGATAGCCCACTTACAGTTAAACAAATTGCTGTACGTTTTGTTATTACAAGTATTCTTTTAATCGCTGCAAGCATCGGGGTAACTTATGTTTCTGATAACATTGCTTCTACTTATAATTTAGGTGCAGGCCTTGTAGGTGCCGTTTTATTAGGTATTGCAACTTCTCTTCCAGAAGTAACATCTTGCGTGGCACTTATGAAAGTTGGAAACTTTAATATTGCAACAGGTAATATTGTCGGAAGTACTTTATTTAACTTCTTAATCTTAACTTTTGCAGATTTACTTTATGTTAAAGATACAATTTATATCTTCACGGATGCTAACACTAAAGCTCTTCTTGTATTTGGTTTTGTAGCTGCATTACTTCTCACACTCATGATTTTCTTAAAATCACGTAAAAATGAGAAAAAAATTAGTAGCTCCGTTTATACATTGCCATCTGTTGGCATCTTATTATGCTACATAGCATTCTTACTTGCCGATAAATTTATGTAAAAATTATTAAAGGGTTGTAACCAAATTAGGCTACAACCCTTTATCCTATTCCGTTTTCCTTTAGACGCCTAAGTGCTAAAGTTTCTCTATATACCCATGGATTAATTTTTTCTTTATTTCCTTGTAAAATCATTTCATTCCCTTTGATAACATCATCCATACTAATCCATACTGGTTCAAATTCTTGGTCTTCTTCATACTTTTCTAGATGTTGACTTTCTGGGATATCCTTTACACTACAAAAATAATAATGAGAGGTCATTTCAAAAATACCGTTAGCATTAAACTGATTAACGTTACGTTGTATAATCGTTCCTAACTTCTCTCCTATCGTTTCTACAATATATCCCGTTTCTTCTGCAACCTCTCTTATTAAGGCTTCCTGCAATTCCTCTTGCCTTTTTACGCCACCACCTGGAAATTTGTAATCCCCCTTATTGGTATGCACCATAAGTATTTTTCCATCTTTTAAAATAACAGCCCGTACGGCCTGTCTAGTCGTAATCCGTATATTATGATTTTTGATTTCCTGAATTCCTAATACTTCATTTAAAATCATAGGCGCCTCCTTATCACTTTTCCTCCTATACTTTCTTCAATATCCCAATACACTTTTTATTGTACAGAGCAATACTTTTACCAATTATGTATATAGCCAATTTCTATAAAGAAACAATCTATAAAGTAAAAATACGCATACTACAAATCGTTTCTCCTAATGATTTCACGTCACTAGAATATATTGAATCATTAAAATTTATAGCTGTGAAATCTATATACATGAACTTTCATTTAATATTTTTTATTTTATTTTATATTTTATCATATTCCGATTTATTTTTAAAGCACAGTTTAACTAACCAATATAACCACGCTCACTAATAATTGTTCCTGATAAAATTCCAAAACCTATATATATAATTGCTATCATTGCTACAAATATTGCTGCATATACAATCATTGTACGCTTTACTGGAGCGCCCCCCAGCACAATAACACAGCGTAGATGCAAATATACACAGTATATATTCACAGCTAAACTTATAGCACTACCTACCTTTAATGCCTGGCCTATTTCAAATAAATCACCAATATTAGCAAATGTCCCCATACATACTTGTGCATTCAAGCTCCTCCAATAATTCAAGTCTCCTCCACAAGCCCTAATAACTCCCTTATAAATCCATCCTACTAAAAAGCTACTTCCTCCTATACAAACCATATCCAATATAATTTCAAAACCCTTTCTATCACCTTCCAAGGCCAATACACTCATCATATATATAATGTATTGAACCACATTAAAGGTTGCCACACCTTCCATACGCATAAATGCCCTATAGGGATCAATCAATAAATCTCTTACATTTCTAATAGCATCTTTCATTATCTCTCACACCCTCATGCTACTAGTTTGTTTTGCTCCCACGCTTTTTATACTCTTTCAAGAACACTTCTCCAAGTTTATATCTTACAACATTATATTTGGGGACAGGTCTTTAATATTGCTGTTAACAGCAATATTAAAGACCTGTCCCCATTTTTTATGTTCATTTTTTATGTTCATTTTTATTTTAGAAGTAAAAGACGAGATGGTGGCAAGTAAATATATGAGCTAGCTGTCATTGTACGCCAAATCTCTTTGTCCATGTCTAACCTTAAAGAAGTTGCTGTATCTGATTCCTTAGAGAGATTAAGCATAATTGTTTGATTAAATCTTGTTTCACTCACATTGGTTATCTTGTACGCAAAACAATTTTCCATTTTTTCTTCTACAAATTTAAGATGATGCGCACGGATTCCAATATGAGTAATCTCTTCCTGAGTAGGTGGTATGGTAAGAGTGATTCCCCAATCTAATGCTTGTACAGAAGTTGGTGAAAGTCTCTTTATACGAGAAATATTTTTGCATCCTGTAATACGTGCTGCACTAATCCTTCTAGGACTATTAAAGATATTTTCCTTCGTATCAAAAATATCTATCTTTCCTTTATTAACAACAGCTATCTTATGACATAAGCGATAAGCTTCATCTATATCATGTGTCACAAGTAAACTTGTCTTATCTAGCCCCTCTAGTATTTCTAGAAATTGTTCCTGCATAAGTTCTCTTAAGTGATAATCTAATGCCGAAAAAGGTTCATCAAACATAAGTATTTCTGGATTTGCAGCTAACATTCTACCTATAGCAACTCTTTGCTGTTGGCCACCTGAAAGTTGTCTTGGATAACGTACCTCTAATCCTTCCAACTTTAACTGCTCAATTCTGCGCCTTGCTTCTCGCTCCTTTTCTTGCCTTGTACACTTTCCCATGCCTGATACAATATTTTGTACGACATTCATTTGTGGAAATAAGGCATAGTTCTGAAAGAGATAACCTACATTTCTTTTTCTAGCTGGTAAATTAATTTTCTTTTTGCTATCAAATAAAACTCTATCATTTAAAATGATTACACCTTCGTCAGGTTTTTCAATTCCAGCTATCATCTTTAACGTCATACTTTTCCCTGAACCAGATTCTCCTAACAGTCCAATTCTACCTTTTGTAGCTTCAAGTTCTACTTCTACATCAAAGCTTTCCAGCCTTTTCTTTACATTAACATAAAGCATTTATTTCCCTCCTTTGTAAGTCCATTTATTCATATAATTCATGGCAAACATGCTCACAAAGGAAATTACTAAAATACATGCTACCCACATCTTAGCCGATGTCATGTCCCCACTTTGTACTGCAAAATAAATAGCAAGCGGCATCGTTAATGTTCTTCCCGGAATAGAACCTGCTAACATTAAGGTTGCACCAAACTCCCCTAACGCTCTTGCAAATCCTAGTACTAATCCTGCTACAATACCTGGCCATGCCATTGGCAGCGCAATCTTAAAGAAAATAGTTCGCTCATTCATTCCTAATGTACGTGCGGCATTTAATACATTAGGATCAATTTGTTCAAGTGCACCTATTGTTGTACGATATATCAAAGGAAATGCTACTACAGTTGCGGCAATAACAGTCGCTTCCCATGAGAAAATAATTTGTATTCCCACCTTCAATAATGCACTCCCTATAATTCCCCTTTTACCAAATATAACAAGCAATATAAATCCGACAACAGTTGGGGGGAGCACCATGGGTAATGTAAAAATAACATCAATAATGCCTTGCCACTTATGACCACACTTTAATACTAATCTGGCACCATAAATTCCTAAAATAAATGCAATAAATGTGGCCACTGTTGTTGTCTTTAATGAAATCCATAACGGTGAAAAATCCATAGGGCTACCCTCCTTATCTTACAGTATCCTTTACTTTAACTTAAAGTTCTTACTTATACTTTATCGCCTTATATCTTTTAGCTACTTAGTCGTAAATCCTAAACTTTGGAATACTTCTCTTGCACTATCTGATTCAAGGAATTGCAAGAACTCCTCAGCCTGTTCTTGATGCTTGCTATCTTTAACAACAGCTACAGGATAAATTGCTGCTTGATAACTCTCTGCTGGTGCTTCACATACTACATTCACATTAGAAGATTGCTTTGCATCTGTAGCATAAACTACTCCCGCATCCACGTTACCTGTTTCTACCCAAGATAATACTTCTTTTACATCCTTACCATAAACAGCCTTAGCCTTTACCTGGTCTAAAATACCTAAACTTGTAAAAATCTCTTCTGAGTATTGTCCTACTGGTACACTGCCTGGCTCTCCTAAACCAATTTGTCCTACTTTTTCTGTTGCTACATCTTCAAAAGATGTTAAATCTGTTTTATCAGTTGGTGTAATAAGTACCACTTTATTTTCAAGTAAGTCCTTACGACTATCCTTTACAATAAGTCCTTCATCTTCTAAGGCATTCATCTGTTTCTCTGCTGCTGAAATAAATACATCTGCTGGTGCACCTTGTTCAATTTGTTGTTGTAACGCACCTGAACCACCAAAACTAAATGTTAATGTCACATTTTGATGTTCTGTTTCATACATTGATTTAATCTCTTCCATTGATTCCTTTAAACTAGCGGCTGCTGAAACAAGAAGCTCTACATTTTCTGTATTGTTTGTTTGTTGTTGTGCTGTATTTCCTCCACCACAACCTGTAAACATCATGGTCACAACACCTCCTAATAAAATGGCTTTTACATACTTACTTTTTCTTAAATTAATTTTCATTTCATTTCTCCTTTATATTTTTATATGCCTTATACAATACTCTGTTTTTAAAGTATCTACTAAATATAAGTACTTTTATATTTCTATTAATATGCGTACTTCCCAATATTTTATTATACTAGCTATTTAATCACTTATGTATCACTTAAAATGTATAACTTAAAATATGTATGGATTTCACATTTATAAATTTTAGTTATTCATAATTTTTAGTCATGTGAAATCATTAGGAGAAACCTATTGACGTACATGTATAGTTCAAGTTTTTAGTTGGCTTCTCTATATCATTTAAAATAAGTATAATTTAAAATAAGTAAATGTATAGATTTCACATTTATAAAGTTTAGTTATTCATAGTTTCTAGCCATGTGAAATCATTAGGAGAAACCTATTAACCTACACGTATATTTCAAGTTTTTAGTTGGTTTCTCTATAATCTAAAACAGATAAATATACAATTTAAGGCAAACAAAAAGCGCTAGTTAATATACTAACGCCTTTTATAAAAATAGATTTAAATTACTTAATCTAAAATTATTCTGCAAGTTTATTTAATGCTTCCATAAGTGCATCTACATCCATACCGTGAGCTGTAGCACCTTCTTCGATTGATTCGAAGTGAGCTGCTGCACATCCTAAGCATCCCATACCGAATTGTGCAAATACATTTGCTGCTTCTGGGTATTTACTTACTACTTCCATGATTCCCATGTCTCTAGTGATTTTCATTTTAATTCTCCCTTCTACGTCTATGCTTATATGTTCATATATAAGCAAACAATTTTATATATATAATACACCTAAACACTTGAAAAAGAAAGGCTAAAATAAAAAAGGGAGGCTCTTCACGAGCCTCACCTGTTGTATGATTTCATTATAGAGTTAAAGTATAAAAAATTCACTACTTTTATTGATTATTTTTATAATTTTCATCTTATATTGCGATTTTATTGTTAATTTTTTAGTAATCCTGCAAAAAACGTTTGGTGTTTTAAATTTTTAATTTATTTTTTCAATTCCTATTTTTCCACAAGATTTCTTTCATATATTATCCACATATTTTTAATTTAAATACACAAACTTTTATATTATATTGTGTTTAATTTTTTACTTATCCACATATTTCACAAAACTATCAACATTTTGTGAACAACTTTTTAAATTCCACAACTTTATACACAGGTTTATACATAAGAAGTACTCAACTCTAAGTTATTGTTTCCATACTTCAACCAAAATGATATAATATCATTAATTTTAAATATATTCAAATAAATTCGTTATATTATTTAGGGGGCATAGTATGAAAAAGCATTCACTCAAATCTAAAATCTCGTTTATTACCGCAATATCTGTCTTCATCAACTTTTGTATCTTTACAGCCATTAATCTCTTTACGCTTTTGCCGTCTTTATCCAAGATTCTAAACAACACCTCAATAGATAACGTACAAAAGTCACATGACATATCGATTCTTATCGGATTACATAATCTAGGTAATATGCTATTTAATATTTTAGCTGTTTCTATTTGTCTTTCAATAATCTGTACACGTTTTTTTAAACCCTTCAAGTCTTTAATAGCCGCTTGTCATAGGATGGAAAAAGGTGACTTCAGCACTTCAATTGAAGAAGAAGTATTAAACACTAATGATGAATTAGGACAAGTTGCTATTGCACTTGCACATATGCAAGATAAGCTTAATGAATTTTTAGCCGCTACCGCGCATGAATCCAAAAGAATTCTCTCTATATCAGATACCTTAACCCAAAATGCGACTAAGACCCAAGAGGCCACTACAAATATTGCTAACGCAATTCAAGAAATTGTTTCTGGTGCAGAAGAACAAACTTCTTTTACAGAAGAAACTGCTCAGATGACAACCGAAATACATACTGGTATGGAACGTGTAACTACTAATATTCAAGAAGTTACAAACGCTGCAAGCCTTACATTAAACTCTGCACATGCTGGTGATAACCTCATAGAATCCGTGGTTGCTCAAATGAATGATATTAATGATAAGGTAACTTCAACCGCTGAACTAGTTAGCTTATTAGGTGAAAAATCAAATGAAATTAAAAATGCAGTCTCACTAATTACTGATTTAGCTAAACAAACTAATTTGCTTGCTTTAAATGCATCTATTGAAGCGGCCCGCGCTGGTGATCAAGGGAAAGGATTCGCGGTTGTCGCAGATCAAGTTCGCGTACTTGCTGAACAATCTGCCAGCTCTGCAACCCATATTACCAATATTACAAATGAAATTAACTCTACCATTCAAAATGCCATTGTTTCTATGTCGCAAGGTACTTCTTCTGTACATGAAGGTTTATCCTTAGTTCAAAATGCTGGTACAAGCTTTAAAGAAATTCTAACAAATATCCAACAAGTTTCTGTAGAAATCGAAGAGGTCTCAGCTATTACTGAAGAAGTTAATGCTGGTACAACTAGTGTACTTGATGCCATTGAAAATATCGCAACAATCTCCTCTTCAGCATCTAATAATACGCAATCAGTTGCTATGTCTACAGATGCGCAAGCTAACCTTATGAATGAAGTCACAAAAACTGCTGCTGACCTAGAACGCCGTGCCAAAAAATTAACAGTTGAAGTAAGTAAATATACCATCAAATAATCATTAGCTATTTATAGCTACCTTAGGGGGTGTCGTTAAGGCACCCCCTTTTATTTGTTTATTCTTTAACATAAATTAGCCTAGGTTTAATGCGACCTAAACAAAAGCTTTAAGTAAGTTATTTCGTTATTTTCATCAATTTTTACAGCATCTTTCAAATAATTTGTTCGTACAATTCTAAATTCAAGGCATTGACAAGGCATTTTCCCCATGTTATCATTACAATATATTCTAAATCAAATAAACAATTCTACATTTTTTTAACTTGTTTTGTTAAATTAATAACAATTCAAATTAATCAATGATGTAGTTCTGTCTATACTGCATTTAAATTCTAAGGGAGGATTTTAATTATGTCTGATGAGAAAAAAGAAAAAAAAGTAACAGAAGTACAAGAAACACCAGTTACTGATCCAAAAGTAATGATTGATGAGTTAGTTGCCAAAGCAAAGGTTGCTCTTGATGAATATATGAAACTTGATCAAGAACAAATTGATGAAATTACAAAAGCTATGGCTCTTGCTGGCCTTTCAGCTCAAATGAAACTTGCTAAAATGGCTATCGACGAAACAGGTCGCGGTATCTTTGAAGATAAAGTTACAAAAAATATCTTCGCTACAGAATACATCTACCACAGTATTAAACATGAAAAAACTGTTGGTGTTATCGAAGACAACGAAGATGAAGGCTACATTGAAATTGCTGAACCAGTTGGTATCGTAGCTGGGGTTACACCTACAACTAACCCAACTTCTACTACAATGTTCAAAGCTATCACATGTGCTAAAACACGTAACCCAATCATCTTTGGTTTCCACCCAGCAGCTCAAAAATGTTCACGTGAAGCTGCAATTATCGTTCGTGATGCAGCTATCAAAGCTGGTGCTCCTGAAAACTGTGTACAATGGATTGAAGTTCCTTCAATTGAAGCTACTAATGCACTTATGAATCACCCTGATGTAGCAACCGTTCTTGCAACTGGTGGTTCTGCAATGGTTAAAGCTGCTTACTCTACTGGTAAACCAGCACTCGGCGTTGGCCCTGGTAACGTACCAGCTTTCGTTGAAAAAACTGCAAATCTTGAACAATCTCTCACAGATATCATTCTTTCAAAATCATTCGATAATGGTATGATTTGTGCTTCTGAACAAGCTGCTATCATCGAAGCTCCTATTTACGATAAAGCTGTTGAATTCATGAAAAAACAAGGTTGTTACTTCGCAACTAAAGAAGAAGTTAAAAAACTTGAGCCAATCGTTATTGACCCAGTTAGACAAATGGCTGGTCCTGCTATCGTTGGTAAATATCCATACGAAATTGCAGCACTTGCTGGTATTACAATTCCAAAAGAAACAAAAGTTCTCTGCTGTGAACTTGATGGTGTAGGTGCTGATTACCCACTTTCAAGAGAAAAACTTTCTCCAGTTCTTGCAGTTGTTAAAGCTAAAAATGTTGAAGATGGTATTCAAAAAGCTGAAACAATGGTTGAACTTGGTGGTCTTGGTCATACAGCAGTTATCCATACAACAAACAATGACCTTATTGATGAATATGGCAAACGCCTTAAAGCTTGTCGTATCATTGTAAACTCTCCATCTGCATTTGGTGGTATTGGTGATGTTTATAACTCACTTATGCCTTCATTAACACTTGGTTGCGGTTCTTATGGACATAACTCTACTTCTTCAAACGTAACAGCTCAAAACTTAATTAATAAGAAAAGGGTGGCGAAGAGACGCGTGAATATGCAATGGTTTAAAATTCCAGAAAAAGTTTATTTCGAAGCTGGTTCAGTTCAATACTTATCAAAAATGCCAGACATTCATCGTGCAATGATTGTAGCTGACCCAATGATGGTTAAATTAGGTTATGTAGATAGACTTACTTACCAATTAAATAAAAACCTTAATAAAGTAACAATCGAAATCTTCAGCGAAGTAGAACCAGATCCAGACTTAGTAACAGTTAGAAAAGGTACAGCTGTTATGAATTCATTCCAACCAGACGTTATCATCGCGCTTGGCGGTGGTTCTGCAATGGATGCTGCTAAAGCTATGTGGTTATTCTATGAATATCCAGAAGCTGATTTCATCGGTATGGCTCAAAAATTCATGGATATCCGTAAACGTGTTTACAAGTTCCCTAAACTTGGTAAAAAAGCTAAAATGGTTTCTATCCCAACAACATCAGGTACAGGTTCTGAGGTAACATCATTCGCTGTAATCTCTGATAAATCTAAGAACATGAAATACCCACTTGCTGACTACGAATTAACACCAGATGTAGCTATCATCGACCCAGAATTCGTTATGTCAGTACCAGCTGGCGCAACAGCAGATACAGGTCTTGACGTATTAACACATGCTATTGAAGCATATGTTTCAATTCTTGCTTCTGATTACACAGATGCTCTTGCACTTCATGCTATTAAATTAGTATTTGAATACTTACCACGTTCATACAAAAACGGTGCAAAAGACCCAGAAGCTAGAGAAAAAATGCACAATGCATCTTGTATCGCAGGTATGGCATTTACAAATGCATTCCTCGGTATCAACCACTCACTTGCTCATAAACTTGGTGGAGAATTCCATATTGCTCATGGCCGCGCAAATGCTATTCTTCTTCCACATGTTATTGCATACAATGGCGAAACTAACCCAACCAAATTCATGGCTTGGCCAAAATACGGTAAATTCATTGCACCACAAAGATTCCAAGACATTTCTAGAATGTTAGGACTTCCAGCTTCTACTCCAGAAGAAGGTGTTGCTTCTCTTGTTAAAGCTGTTAGAGATTTAATGAAAGAACTTAACATTCCATTCACATTAAAAGAAATGGGTGTAGATGAACAAACTTACCTTTCAAAAATTGAAGAACTTTCTTATAAAGCATTTGAAGATCAATGTACTACAGCAAACCCAAGACTTCCAAAAGTTACTGAACTTCAAGAACTTTATAGAAAAGCATACTATGGTAAATAAAACCTACTATATAATATGACCTATTAAATAAATAACAAAAAAGGCTACAGCACGAAAGTGCTGTAGCCTTTTTATTATTCTATGTATTGCATCATTTTTTGAGAGACATTTAGTAACTGACCTGCTACTTCTTTGGTATGTTGAACACTTTCATTATTTTGAGCCGTAGTACTATTTGTTTCCTCTATGCCTGCCATTGTTTCTTCACTAATAGCAGAAATTTTTTCGATACTCGTAACAATTTCATTATTTGCTTTTAAGATGTTATTTACTTTATCTGTAACAACTTGAATGTTATCATATACTTTATTAATTTCTATTGTTGTTTTATTAAATATATCTGCGGTATCTTTTATAAGTAAATTTTGCTCTACATTATCTTCTCTAAAATGAGTGATACCATCTACTGCATTTTCTACCATCTTACCTAGTGCATTTAATATATTTGCTATACTTGCTACTGAATCTCTCGTTTGTACTGCCAATCTTCTTACCTCTTCTGCTACTACTGCAAAACCTCTTCCTGCATCTCCTGCCCTGGCACTTTCAATAGCCGCATTAAGTGAAAGTATATTAGTCTGTTCCGAAATATCAGTAATAGTCTGTATAATGCTTGAAATTTCTTTTGTTTTTTCTTTAAGAGCTAACATTGAATTATAAACTTCATCACTCATTTCATTCATTGCTTCTGTCTTGTTATTTAATAAATTCATAATCTGTGTACCCTTATCCATAGCTTCTATGGTGTTTGTAGAAATAGCTTGCACACTTTCTGTTGCCTTAGATGTATCTACAATCATATTTTGAATATGGGTTGTTAATTCACTTTGTGTTTGAATACTGTTTACAGTGGTTTCGATTCCCTGTGCGATATTTGTAACTGCCGAGTTAATAGTTTCGCTAGATTTCTCTAAGTCTGAAACAATTTTATATACTTTATTGGATTGATGGTCTAATTCTTGAGCAGTCTGTGATACATTAATTAAAATTTTTTCCTGTTTGCCCTTGGCTGCTTTAATAGATTCCACCTTCTGATTATTATTTTTAACTGTGAATTTAATTGAAATCATAAGTGTAGCAATTACTAGAATGACTGAACCTAATTGAATTGTATAATCTGTAATAAGATTTACATCTGTATTTCCTGTATTTATACACCATATTACCCTTACTATGTTTGTAATTAAAAGTAATCCCCCTACTTGCCCCATTAATTTCATATCATTATATAGGCTATATGCTGCAATCAAAGGCATCATATAAGTATAGGTAAGTGTTCTTTGAGTACTAAACATCGCAAGTGCGTATACACAGAAAAAGCATATAAATATAACGTACTTTACTATCTTATTTTCTCCTCCTAATTTATAAAATATAAAAGAAATGATTGAACTTAATATGCATATCCCTAAAATTATACTTAACCTCACTCTATCTTCTGGCACCTTAATAATTTCACCGCTGTATCCTACGATTAATATTAAATTAATTAAAAGTAACATCCATGTAGCAACTTGGTTGGCTCGTCTTACTGAGACTATATTCGTATCCATCTTTACTCTCTCCCTTACATTATAGTATCCTCTTTTATTTTATCATATAATTTATAATGTTTAGAAAAATTTATCTCTTATTTATGACATCTTCTTACATCTTTTCTTACATTATATACACAGTACCTCTTTCTTAACTTATTACTTTACTCTTCTCTCGCTATCAGGCTAATTTAAAACAAATCTTTGCTATTGAATTGTTATTGACAAAGCTTCTAATACAGGCTATGATATAAGCGTTTTTTAAATTTACTTAACCATTTATACTTACATATTACAGAATAGGAATGACATCATGAAAGAATTTCAACTACCTAAAATAGGTCTTCGTACCTTAAAAACTGCTTTGGCAGTATTTCTCTGCCTTTTACTTTTTCCTAATGAACCGTTTTTTGCTTGTATGACTTCTATTTTTTGTTTGCAAAATACGGTAGAACATTCTTATAAGATTGGATTTGCTCGCGCTTATGGTACTGTTCATGGCGCTATTGTAGGATTCATTTTTCTTTTCTTCTGTAAATCATTATGGCGTTATTCAACAATTCCTATCGTTACCACTTTATTGATTTATATTATTATTTCAGTAGGAATCATCGCTGTAATCTATACCTGTAATTTAGTAAAACGCCCACTTTCCATTCCTTTAGCATGTATTGTATTTTTAGGAGTTACAACTACACATGCTCAAACAGATGCCGTTCATTATGCGCTTAATCGTATTGTTGAAACCTTCTTTGGACTTGGTATTGGGTTACTTGTAAACAAATATGTTAATCCTCCAGTAGAACCACAGAAATAACTATAATTAAAGTGTTAAAATGGTATAGAGAAACCAACTAAAAGCTTGAAATATACATCTAGGTAAGTTAGTTTCTCCCAATGATTTCACATGACTAAAAACTATGAATAGCTAAAATTTATAAATGTGAAATCTATAGAGAAACAAATTAAAAACTATGAATAACTAAATTTTATAAATATGAAATCTATAGTGCCAAAACAGGAAACCGTTATATAGGGTAATAAAAAGGAATGCAATCTTGATTTTTTTAGACTACATTCCTTTTTTATTACCTTTTTTTATAAAACCCTTTTGCTATAACTTAGTATTCTATAAGTTATAACCTTGTACAAACTAACTTTTTATATCAAATATAGCTGTTATTCACTCAATATATCTATCTCTATATTTGAAGAAAGCTTATTTATTCATGTTAAAAACATAAATATATTGTGCCAATCCATTACCTAAGTCTTCTTGTAACTCAATATAAGGATAGTTTGATAAAAGTGTTTCTCCCTTACTACTAGAAATAAATGTAACAAGAACATTTGCATCAATCGGTGCTAATTTCCAGTTACCATCTGCTTTTGGCGTAATGGTTCCTTGTTTTGCAATATAGTCAGATAAGATTTGTCTCACCTCATCACTAGAACTATATACTAATGGTGTTTGATCGCCTGTGAAGATTGGGAAATTACCACCACCTCCAGCACGATAATTATTTGTAACAACTAAAAATTCATCTTCATCTTTTAGTGGTGCACCATTATAGTTAAGATTAATAATTCTATGCGTTTCTTCATTGACTAAATCACCTTCTGGACTATAGCGAGGTAACTGTGTAATATCTACTTCATAGGTTACACCATCAATGGTATCAAAGTTAAATGCAGGAAAATCACCATTTAGTAATTCTTGTGGTTCTGTTGCATTTGGTACAATCGTATTATAAATACCTGAACTCATTTCTAACCATTCTCTTATATCTACACCTCGTAATTTTAAAATGGCTAATGTATTTGGATATTTGTAGAGACTTGCTACATCTTTTATCGCGATATTTCCTGCTGCGATATCTACATAATCTTCTGCATTAGTACCACTCTTTGATAAGCCTGCCTTAAATGGGGCCGCTGCTGATAAAATAGGTAAGTCCTTGTATGGCAGAAGTTCACTTGCAGAATTAACTGCTTCTTTAGCATATTGTAATTGTGCATCTGAGATGATTTGTACAGATGCATCATCTCCTACAAGTGCAAAGAAACTATTTATAGGATTTGCAAGTTCTCCTACTGGTCCATTTACATAATCAATAACTTGTTTATGATAAGGTAATAAAATGGCTTCTAATTCTTGATCATTTGGCACACCTACTGCACTTAAAACAGTTGCATTGCCATCTACAACTTGATAAGTATCTCCTTCTTTAGCAAGTTGCAATGTCACACACCCTAAGCCTTCTGCATATTTAGCAGGTTGTACAGTAAATTTGCCATTAATTGTTCCTTTAGCTATATCTACATTTTGATAACCTGTATCCTTTACAAAATCTTCGGATGGGAACATTTCATGAGAATGTCCGCCGATTACCACATCAATATCATCTATTAATGTGAGATGATAAGCCATATTTTCAGCACCTTCTACATAGTCACCATCTGTACCATATCCAGTATGTGCAAGGGCTACAATAATGTCTGCACCTTCTTGTTTCATAATAGGTACAAAATGTTCGGCGCATGCTCTAATATCTTGTACTGTTACTTTACCCTCTAGATTAAGTTTGTCCCAATTTAGAATCTGGGTTGGTACAAAGCTTATAATCCCCACTTTTATCTCCTGTAATGCACCTTCCCCATCATCAAAACTCTTATTTAAAATCACATAAGGTCTAAATTCATTTTCCCCAGTAGCTTCATTATATACATTCGCATTAATGACCGGGATTTGCGTATCATTTATGATTTGATGTAAAAATTCAAGTCCATAATTAAACTCATGATTACCAAGGCCGGCAGCATCATAACCTAATGCTTCAAGTGCCTTATAAATAGGATGTACCTCTCCTGATTTTACTGGATTTACTCTTGCAAAGTAATCTCCTAGAGGATTGCCCTGAATTAAATCTCCATTGTCCACTAATACCACATTATTAGAAATGCCATTTTGATTTCTAATATCTTTTATAAGGGTTGCTAATTTTACTAATCCATAATTATCCGAATCAGCAGAGGTATAATAGTCATAATTCATTAGGTAGTCATGCATATCACTTGTGGCCAAAATTTGTATTTTAGCCGTTGGACCACTCGTTACAATCTCTTCTTCTGTTTGATTTTGATTATCTTGATTGTTACCACATCCTGAGAAAATACTCATACTTAGGACTACAGCAAGCAATAAACTAATCCATATTTTTTGCTTATTTTTCATCGTACGCTCCTTCTATTCTTTTTTATTTAGTATGGATTAGTCCTAGATAAAAAATGCATATTTTTCTTTCTTATACTTTTGTTGCTGTAATACTTAGAATGGCTTATAATTGACAAGGTTAACGATTATTTTTATTTAAATATCTATATAAATTAGGAGGCTATCATCTTGAGTAACTACAAAGGTATTATTTATGCCATTCTATCCTCTGTTGCCTTTGGACTTATGCCGATTTTTGCAAAATTTGCTTATGCTAACGGTTCAAATCCTACAACAGTACTTATTGCTAGATTTTTACTAGCATCCATTATTTTATTTACATATTTAAAATGTACTAGAGTAAGTTTAAAAGTTTCAAAAAAACAGCTCATCATATTACTTAGCATTGGTATCATCGGTTATACACTTACAACCCAAACACTTTTTGTATCTTATGATTATTTAGGTGCTGGACTTGCAACAACACTACACTTCATTTATCCTGTAGTCGTTTGTCTCATCGGATATTTCTTCTTTAAAGAAAAGATGAGTAAATCAAAAATGCTCGCACTTATTTTCGCCGGACTTGGCATCTATGCACTAATTGCCATGGACAATAATACACTCAATGCGCTAGGCGTTATGCTTGCAATCTTCTCCGGCATTTCATACGGTGTAAACATTATTGCCTTAGGACTTAAATCTATTAAACAAATTAATCACAACGTAGTGACAATGTATGTCTGCCTAGGTGCTACATTAGGTATGCTTATATATGGAACATTTACAAATACAATTACACTCACCCTCAATCTCAACATAGGAATTGCCTACATCGGTATTGCTGTCATTTCCACCATTGCTTCTATGCTTTTACTTCTTAAAGCAATCGCTACAATCGGAACAGCCTCTACCTCAATCCTCGGAACCTTTGAACCTATCGTAAGCGTGATTTTAGGTGTTATATTATTTGGCGAACCACTCACACTTTCTCTCATCATCGGCACCATCCTCATCCTAGCATCTACAATCATTCTCGCCCGTGAAAAAAATTAACAAAAGCGGCTCCTGCACATTTCACTGTGCAAGAGCCGCTTCTCTTTCAACGCCTATTTTAGAGACCTGTCCCCGCTATTTAAACGCCTATTTTTGAGACCTGTCCCCATCTATCTAAGCACCTATTTTGGAGACCTGTCCCCGCTATCTAAACACCTATTTTGGAGACCTGTCCCCGCTATCTAAACACCTATTTTTGAGACCTGTCCCCATTTATTTAAACGCCTATTTTGGAGACCTGTCCCCATTTATTTAAACGCCTATTTTGGAGACCTGTCCCCGCTATCTAAACACCTACTCTAGAGACCTGTCCCCGGTTATTTTAGGTTGGGGACGATATAGGTGTTTTCCTTATCTTGAATAAGGTGAATTTTATTGTTATAAGTTTCTTTTAAGGTCGTGGTTTGAAGCACTTCTTTTGTTGATCCAGATATTGCTAAATGGCCATCTTTTAAGATAAGCATTTCATCGCAGGTACCGAAGGCTAGGTTCAAATCGTGCAAGACCATAATAATTGTCAGATTTCGCTTTTCTTTAATCTCCTTAATGAGATGCATAAGTTCTACGCTATTGTGAATATCTAGCATAGATGTAGGCTCATCTAGTAATAAATAGGGCGTATTTTGTACTAATGCTCTAGCAATAAAAACCTTTTGTGCCTCGCCGCCGCTTAGTGTTCTAATAGAGGCATCTCTAAGATTTTCTAAATGAAGTTCTTTTATCACTTCTTCTATGATTTCCTCATCTTGCACAGTAATGTCTCCTAGCAAATTCATATGCGTATAGCGCCCCATTTGAAGAATCTCATAAACTGTAAAATCTAAATCTCTAGGATTTTCTTGAAAAACATAACTCATACACTGTGCATAATCTTTTACTTTAAAACTTCTTATATCTTTACCTTCATAGAAAATAGTTGCCTTAGGTGGATGAATAATGCCCATGATATGCTTTAAAATCGTACTCTTCCCTGCACCATTGGGGCCTATAATTCCATATATTTTACCAGGAGCAAAACTATAATTGATATCCTTTAAAATATGCTTTTTATTAATAGTGTAATCTAAGTGTTTGATTTCAATCATCTTTGCTCCCTCTTTCTTTGTTTATAAATAAGATACATGAAATATGGTGCACCTAATAAAGAGGTAATTACTCCTATAGGAATTTCTCCACTAGGAAGAAGTGCCCTAGATAAGTTATCACATAGAAGCAAAAATAACATTCCTAAAAATGCTGTAATAGGCAATGTCACACGATAATTTGAGCCAAATACAATACGGACAATATGTGGAATAATAAGCCCTACAAATCCAATTGTTCCTGTAAAGCAAACTGTTGTTGCAATAAGTAAGCTACTTATCCCTAGAAGTATCTTTCTAACACGGCCCACATCTACACCTAGAGCTTTCGCTACATCCTCTCCCATCAGTAAAATATTAAGTTCCTTTCGTAAAATAAGAAATACAATAAGGCTTGGAATCGTAACAATACTTAAAATAAATACCCTAGTATAAGATGCTGCACTAAGAGAACCCATTCCCCAGGTAAAAATAGTAAGAAGTTTATCGTCCCAATAAGTTTTTATTAATGCTAATACTGAAGAAAAGAAATAATTAATTGCAAGTCCTGAAAGAAGTAATCTAACAGTAGAGACTTTTCCCTTCATTCCTGATAAAACTAATACTAATACATTCGCCACTAGCGCCCCCATGAAGGCATATAGTGGTGAAAAACCGCTTGTTACAAATCCTATAGCCGCTCCAAGTGATGCCCCTGAGGAAATTCCTAACATATAAGGATCTGCCATATCATTTCTAAAAATTGCCTGATAGACTGCTCCAGTTATAGCTAAGTTCATTCCTGTTAAAATCGCCATAAGAATACGCGGAATACGTAAATTCAATATAATTGTTTGTTGACCTTTTGTAATATGTGTAGCTACCTCCTGGCCTGTTATCTGTGACCATATAATATGCATAATATCACTTACTGTAATATTAGCTACACCAATTGCTATGGAGATAATGGCAAAAATAATAACGGATAAAGTTAATAGGAAATATAAAAGCCTTATATTTCCTATTCCTTTTAATTTATATTTAGTTTCCAAGTAATTTTCTAAATGCTAGATTTTAACTAGATAAAAATCTAATTAATTAACGAGCTCTGGATTAATTACTTCTGCCATTTCCACTAATGCATCTGCTACACGTGGTCCTTGTCTAGAAATCATATCTCCATTGATTTCATAAACGTGTCCTGCTTTTACAGCTTCTAAATCTTTATAGAAATCTGTGTTTTGTAATTCTTCAAGTGTTCCTTTGCCACTTGGCATAATAATCATATCTGGTTCATCAGCTGCAATCTCTTCTTTACTAATTGACCAACCTTCTACATTTTGTGCGATATTTTTACCACCTGCTAAATTGATGATTTCACTAATAAATGTGTCTCCACCTGCAGTAAAATCTTGTTCGCCATAACCAACCATATAATATACTTTTGGTTTTTCTGTTTTATTTAAAGCATTCACTTTTTTTGTAATATCTGTAACTGTTTTTTGCATATTTGCAATAACTTCTGCTGCCTTTTCTGGCTTACCAACTAATTCACCAATAGATGTAATTGCTGAGTAAGTTCCATCAAAGCCTTCTTGCTCATTAAGGAATACTACTGGAATGCCTACTTCTCTTAATTTATTAATAACTTCCTCTGAAACGTGTGTTGAACCCACTACTAAATCTGGTTCTAATGAAATAATCGTTTCTACATTAGGACTTGATGTACTACCTACTGATTCTACATTCTCGATAGACTCTGGGTAATTACAATACTTTGTACGACCTACAATTTTGCTTTCTACACCTAATGCTGCTAAAATTTCTGTTGTACTTGGTGCCATAGAAACGATACGTTGTGGCTCACTTGTTAAAGTAATCGTTTCCCCTGTTGAATCTGTGACTGAAACATTAAATGCCTCATTTGTTACTGCTGTTTCTGTAGGGGTTACTGATGTATTATTTGAGCTCCCACAACCTACTAACATTGAAAATGACATGGCAGTTGCCATAAGCAGCATCATACCTTTTCTCATAAATAATTTTTGTTTCATTTTAATATCCTCCTATAAATGAAATAACTGCTTTTCGGAGAATCTTTTTAAGAAATGCTAAACTTCCTAAGATTCTAGTTCATTCTCTCCCTCCGAAAGAATACTAGTGCCATAGTAAGGTAGGTCTCCTGGCTTATAGTTCATCCTCAGATAACCCTTCCCATAATACAAATCTCTTCTATTACAGTGGTTTCGTTATCCTTGTCCCTAGTTACAGTAGCGGGGGCTGCAGCTCTTAACTTTCCCTATTAAGTATATTCTACACCCTACTTGGTTAGTATCAACTTTTCTATCATTACACACTATTTTGCCTCTGTCAAGAATTCCCGACTCCCCCAACGCCATCTTTGGAGACCTGTCCCCGTATCTATAACGTCATTTTTGGAGACCTGTCCCTCTGTTCTGCTTTGAGGGTTTTGAGGAGGCTGCCGCCTAGAGGTATGGCTAGGAGAAATGTTAGGATATCGCTGATGGCTTGGCTTAATTGTACACCTAGTAGACCTGAGGTTTGAGATAAAATCCAGATAAGTGGAATGAAAAATAAGCCTTGTCTTGCCATAGCTAGTATAGATGCTTTGGTTCCTTGTCCTGTTGTCTGAAGAAGCATGTTGTTCATGACAATCCATGAGGATAATGGGAATGTGACGCATTGTATTCTTAATGCATTTACGCCAATTTGAATTACTTCTAAATCATCTTTTCTGAAAATCTGAATAATATGCGGTGCAAAAATAAATCCTAAAATACTTAAGGTTGTAAGTACACCAAATGCTAATTTTACGCAAAACCAAAAGGCTTCTAATACGCGGTCATATCTTCTGGCACCATAGTTGAAACCGCAAACAGGCTGAAATCCCTGTCCAAATCCTAACACCATAGATAATGCAAATTGAAGAATCCTTGCCACAATGGACATAGCTGCAATGGCTGCATCTCCAAATGGCCTAGCGCAAACGTTTAAGATGATTGTTGCAATGCTTGCTAAACCTTGTCTATAAAATGAAGGAAGACCGCCTTTAAGTATTTCTCTATAAATCTTCCAATTTGGCGTAAAGTTTTTAAGGCTAATTCTAATATTCCCCCCACGTCCGCCGTTCGAAAGTAAAATGCAAAAACTAACAAACTGACTAATAATGGTAGCTAATGCTGCCCCTGATACACCCATCTTAAATACAAATATAAAAATCGGGTCTAAAATTATATTTAAAACCCCACCTGTTGCAATCCCCATCATGCCATAAAAAGCATTCCCTTGATATCTAAATAAATTATTGAGTACAAACGAACCTGCCATAAAAGGTGTTCCTATTAAAATAATGCTAATATATTGCTTTGCATATGGTGCAATTGTAGGCGTTGCCCCTAATCCATATACAATGGAATCTACACAGATGAGTCCAATAATAGCAATTAGACAACCAATCCCAAAGGCTGTTAAAAATCCTGTAGCTGCCACTTTTTGTGCATAATCCTTTTCCTTTTGTCCTAATAACCTAGAAATAAAGTTACCTGACCCCATTCCAAATGTAAAACCAATGGCCTGAATAATACACATGATTGAAAATGATACTCCCACTGCTGCTGTAGCACTTGTGCCAAGCTTACCTACAAAAAATGTATCTGCCATATTATAAACAGATGTAATCAGCATGCTAATAATAGTAGGTACTGCCATAAGTGTAATAAGCTTAGGAATAGGTGTATTAATCATTTGATCGTATTTTTCTTCTACTGTAAATGTATGTTTTCTCATATAAAAATCCCTTTCTAATCTGCTACATCTCCGATGTTTTTCTTATTTTCAAAATATACACCCTAACCTTTTTATCTTACCACTATAAATTATTTCAAAAAACTATAATTTAAAAAATTTTATATTTTAACATTGTCCTATAGAGAAACCAACTAAAACATTGAAATATACATGTACGTAAATTGTTTTCTCCCAATGATTTCACATGACTCAAAACTATGAATAACTAAATTTTATAAATGTGAAATCTATATACTTCACATAACATTATTTTAGTTTTCAATTTTTTATCACATAGCAAACACATTGCACCTTTAATCTATATACATACAACAAACAAGACCTTAATACAAACATTACATTAAACGCATGTAATCAAATGTAATATTACATGTACACAACTTAAAGTGATTTCATATGACTAAAAACTATGAATAACTAAAACTTATAAATGTGAAATCTATATAGAGAAACCAACTAAAAACTTGAAATATACATATACGTAAATAGGTTTCTCTCAATGATTTCACATGACTAAAAATCATGAATAACTAAAACTTATAAATGTGAAATCTATAATAAACTAACCACAAAGAAACTTAACAAAAAGTTAAAAAAGGAGATTCCTATGAAATACATTAAACTTCTAGGCGTATTAATGAGTGCCTCTCTTATTATGCCACTAACCGTAGGCTGTCAAAGCATATCTACATCCACTATTCCAGCTACACAGCAATCAACCACTGTCACTCAAAATACTCAGGCCGATTCTACTAATCTTCCTGATGATACATCTGGCATTACTTGGACCAATGAAGCCACCATTACACTCGGTACAACTTCTACAATTTCTGGTTCAGGTGCTAGAATAAGCGGCAATGATATCATTATCTCAAAAGGTGGCAACTACACCATTACAGGTACTTTAACAGATGGCTCAATTACTGTACTTACAGAGGAAAATATTAATCTCACCCTCAGTGATGCACATATTACAAATAGTGATGGTCCTGCCATTACAATCTCCAACGCAGAAAAAGCCTATATTACGCTAGCAAGTGGTACAACAAATTCCTTAACTGACGGTACAACTTATGCAAGTACAGATGAAGGAAAAGGTGCACTCTTTAGTAATGACTCCTTAGTAATTCAAGGCAATGGTACGCTAGAAGCTACAGGTAACTATAAACATGGGATTGCCTGTGATGATGATCTAACTATTACAAGCGGTACAATTATTGCAACAAGTACTGTTAAAGATGGCATCAATGTAAATGATGCTATTGTTATAGATGGCGGTAACTTACAAGTTTCAGGAACTTCAGATGGTATAGACTGTAGTGGAACAATTATTATCAATGCTGGTACCATCATAGCTAATGCTGCTGATGACGGCATCCATGCTGATCTTGACCTTACTATAAATGGTGGTGATATTACTATTCCTCAAAGTGAAGAAGGTATTGAAGCCAAAGGTATCCTCACTGTAAATGGCGGCACAATGAACATCAATGCTAATGATGATGGTTTCAATGCTGGAAGTAGCATGGTCATTAATGATGGTTCAATTTATGTGACTGCTAATGCTGATGGCCTTGATAGTAATGCCTCTATCACAATAAATGGCGGTCTTGTTCTTGCATTTGGCGGCAACCAACCAGAATGCGGTATCGACTGCGACCAAAGTAGCTTCATTATTAATGGTGGCACAGTTATTGCAACTGGAGGTACAACAAGCACACCTTCTGATACAGATTCAACGCAACCTTCTGTAATTCTTTCAGGTCCAACTGGCGAAACGTTATATCACATTGCGCAAAATGGTACAAATGTTTTAACCTTTATGCCACCAAAAACAGCCTCAACACTTCTCTTCTCTTCACCAAACCTTACTGTAGGCGAAGATTACACAATCTATACAGGTGGTGAAGTCACAGGAGAACCAAGTTTCTATAATTACTATGCTGATGCAGTTTATTCAAATGGTACTGAAAACTCAACCTTCAATGTTAGCTCAATGCTCACAACTATCGGCGGCTCTACTGGTATGGGTGGTAAAGGTGGTATGGGCGGCAAAAATCATGAAAATGGCACAAGACCAAATCGCGATAATTTTGATGGCACCACTCAATCTCCTGAAGGTATGACGCCTCCGACTGATGCAGGTACTACTCCTCCGGCTGATGCTGGTATGACGCCTCCGGCTGATGCGGGTACTACTCCTCCAACCGATGCCGCTATGACGCCACCTAACGAGACAACTTCTTCAAGTGCTAATAATTAACTAAACATAAAGTTAAAAATCAGCTTTTCTAGAACAAAATTATTTCTTGCCTGGAGAAGATATGACGCTATTTTATATAGGTATTCTTCTCCAGACATATCGCAATTCTTAAATATACTACATAAGTCACCCCTTAGCTTATATAGCTATATTAGTAGATATTGCAACTTAAAATTAATTTTTTAAGTAACTTTTTTCATTCAAACTCCTTATAAAAATAAATATAAAAAATGCTGTAGTCCCTTAAACTACAGCATTTTTTAGTTTCCTATCTCTTACTTTTTACTTCTTATTCTTATCCTTATTTCACGCCTTACTTCACTTCTCATCCTTATCCTCATTTCACGCCTTACTTTACTTCTCATCCTTATCCTCACTTCACACCTTACTCTTCGCTTCTCATTCTTATCCTTATTTCACGCCTTACTTTACTTCTCATCCTTATCCTCATTTCACGCCTTACTTTACTTCTCATCCTTATCCTCACTTCACACCTTACTCTTCGCTTCTCATTCTTATCCTCATTTCACTTCTTACTTTACTTCTCATCCTTATCCTCATTTCACTTCTTACTTCACTTCTTATCCTTATCCTTACTTCACTTCTTATTCTTGTTCATCTTTATCCTTCACTGCCTACAATTACTTTTTCTCTCGTTTTTGTTTGCTTAGTAAACTGATTCATCTTTTCTACAGAAATTTGTTTCATTAAGAGATATCCTACAACTAAAGCTACAGCTTCACCTATTGGAAAGGCAATCCATACGATATCTTGTGCTCTAGGAACCATTGTAAGTAACCATGCTAATGGTAATGGAACTACTATGAGCCTTATTAATGAAAGTATTAATGAACGTATGCCACATCCCAGTGCCTGAAATATACCTTGATATGCTATATTGGCACCTACAAATAAATAACCTATTGTAATAATTCTTATTGCCATAATACATAGCCTTTGTGTTTCTTCTGAAACTGCAAATATACCTATAATCTGATGTGCAAAAATCCAAAGTGCGACAGCACCAATTGCCATAATAATTAATGTGTAAATCATGCCATACTTGATGCCCTCATCTACTCTAGTCTTATCGCGTTTACCATAATTAAATCCTATAATAGGAATCATTGCATTATTCATTCCAAAAGCTGCAAAGAATACGAACTGCTGAATTTTATAATAAACACCATATGCTGTAACTGCTGAACTTGAAATAGCCCCTAATATAATATTAGCGCCATACGTCATAAAGGACATCAATGCCTGCATAACTATAGCAGGTATTCCTACCTCATAAATTTCTTTAATAATTGCCACTTGAGGTCTTAAAAATTTTAATCTACCATCAACTTCTCTATTAAATCCATAGTGAAAAATTATATCCAATAAACAAGACACACCCTGTCCAATAACCGTTGCATAAGCTGCACCCTCTATTCCCATTTTAGGAAATCCCCATAAACCAAAAATTAAAATAGGGTCTAAAATAATATTTGTTAATGCACCTGCAATTTGTGCAATCGTTGATAACATTGTTTTTCCTGTTGCCTGTAATAATTTTTCATAAATTATATAGAGGACAATACCCAAAGATAATACTGTGCAAATTCTAAGATAAGATTCTCCCATTTGTAGTATAACTGGATTTGAAGTCTGCGAACTGATATAAGCCTTTACACCCCAAATACCAAAAAGCAAAAATACAACATATGTACAAATACCTAAGAAAATAGCATTTCCTGCAATGTGACTTGCTTTATCGCGATTTCCTTCACCTAGACTTTTAGATAATAATGTGTTAACACCTACACCCGTCCCCACACCTATGGCTACCATTAACATCTGTATTGGGAATGCTAGTGTTAGTGCATTTACTGCATAATCCCCCATATTAGCAATGGTCTCTGATGATGGCATACAACTTACAAAGTAACTATCTACAATATTATAGAGTGCCTGTAATGCCATAGATACAATCATAGACATCCCCATTGCTAACATAAGCCCCTTAATAGGCGCCGTTCCCATCTTATTCATCGTAACTTCTTTTTCCATAATAACCTCCTATATACTAAATCTACGGAGTCTTTTCATCGGAAAGCTACCACAACCTTAGTAACGAATAACAAAAAATGCGTAAATCCTTAATCTGGATTTACGCATTTGCTACTCGATTAATTTTATTTTATCACCCGAAATTTTTTTAGTCAATTTCAAATTTACTAACTTCTCGTTTTTCCTCCCCCCTATCTTTCCCTTTTTACACCTTGTATAATGCAACTATAAATTGTAGCTATTGCCCTTATTTAGTTAGTCACACACTCTATATTTATCATACATATACTTATGATTTTCATAAGCACTTATTATTATTTATATAAAACACTTATTTACAGAAAGGAGACTTATGATTTGAATAAACAGCTTATACTCTCTAAAACACTAATATTTGTTGCTGTCGTAGCCTTTATCGTTTTCTTTAATATGATATTTTCTAGCACCAATACTTTAGTAGGTGTCACATCTGCTACTGCTATGCTTATGTTTTTGCAAAGAGACCTTACGGTTTCTCCGCTTAAAAATATGTTTAAACTAATTGGCGTCAACCTTATTATCGGAATAGGTGCCTTCCTAGCTTCTCTTAATCTATGGCTGGCTCTTCCTATTAACTTTATTATCACTTTTTTCATTGGTTATACCTTTTTATACAATCTAAGAAGTCCCCTTTACTTGCCTTTTATACTTCAATACGCTTTCTTAGTTGCAACACCTGTATCTACTGCTGAACTTCCATTACGTCTCGCTTCATTAGTAGCAGGTGCTATTTGTATCATTGGCTTGCAGCTTCTATTTAACAAGAATAAGTTAAAGAAAAGTGGTAACAAAATGCTCATTGAGCTTTGCAACCTCTTAATTGTCCAAATCAAACAGTTCAAAAAGGGCAAGGATGCCTCTTCTCAAAGACAATCTATATCTCTACTTATTAGCAACCTTCGAAAAGTAATTTACGAAAGACGTGAGGCTTCCTATTACTTCACGGAAGAAGCACTTCTTAAACTCAATCTTTCTATTGCTCTAGAAAATTTATCTTTACTTCTTAACTCGAATATTAATCCCAAAGAGTATGCTACAATTCTGGATGACTTAAAGAAATTCTTGGAAAAAACAATTTCTTGCATTGAAGATAAGCATGCATTCTCTAACCTTGATGCTTTTTATACTGAACTTATGGCTCACTATGCACCTGAAGATGTCCATAATCTAAAAGACCTAGAATTCTTAAACAACATTGCCTTTATTCGCGATACCCTAGAGGAACTCTCAAAATTAGATGAAGCACACTATAATGTCGTTAAAAGATTAGAAAAAATTCCTGCTAATTATAGTCAGTATCGCTTTAATAAGGCTACCTTCAATTCTAGCTCTATGAAATTTTCCTATGCTTTCCGTCTTGCTGTAGGTGTTACGCTTTCCTTCTTTTTAACTGATTTCTTTCATTTAGAAGAAGGGCGCTGGCTAGCATTTACCTGTATCTCTATTATCATACCGATTTATGAACAATCTAAAACGAAAGCACGCGATAGAATATTTGCTACACTAATAGGTGGTGGGATTTCATTCTTCTTGTTTTCTTTTGCTCCACCAGCACTGGCACCTATTATCTTAATGGCATCTGGCTATATTTCTAGCTACTTAAATGCTTATCGTTATACCACTATCTTTACAACGATTTCTTCCATAGGTTCAGCCGCACTTATAGATCTATCTGCCACACCAGGCCTTACAGTTGCTCGCATCTGCTTTGTAATCTTAGGTACAATTATGGCACTTCTTATTAATCGCTTCATCTTCCCTTATAAATTAGATGATGCGACTAATGAATTAAAAAACTTGTACAAAGATACTATCATCAAAATGCTAGAAGAAGTTAATGCCCTTGCGCAAGGTAAAGTTCGCCAAAATGTCATGAAGAATCTCCTCATTATTACAAACCTCATAGAAGACCGCATTCGTCTTAATAACCAGGCCTTCACGAACTCTAACTATCAAATCATCCTAACAGACGAACGCCTTCTCATCAGTAATATCTACGAACTCTACCGCTGGCTTAGCAAACACAAAATCAACGCATCAAACCTAGGCATTATCCTCAGAGATATGCCCCATATTCTTCACACTACCACCAACAACTACCCAGAATTTATCGCTAACATAGATAACCATCTCCCAGAGGTAGATACCACAACCGATAAAGTAACACTCTACATGATTAAACAAATCATCACAGGCGAACACCAACTTCTCACAGACCTAGCCCTCCTAAAATAAAGCAACCAACAGGAGGTCAAAGGAAAACCATATATCCTCTCATTCGCTTCTCCGCCATCCGCCAGAATTGGCTCAACGTGCCGCCGCCCTTACCAGACTTCATGGGTGTGGATAAATTAGGGTATATAGTTTTATCTTGACTTCGACCAACAGGAGGTCAAAGGAAAACCGTATATCCTCTCATTCGCTTCTCCGCCATCCGCCAGAATTGGCTCAACGTGCCGCC
>NZ_CEVXFV010000052.1:0-27150 GCF_982396655.1 Cellulosilyticum sp.
TCTATTTCTAGACTAGTAAAATACTATGGAAAAGTTAATTGTCTACAGCCTGAAGTGCGTAAAAGATAATATTTTACACACTTTGTTTATTTCTACAAGTATCAAAATAACATATATTAAATTGCTTATTGCAAAAAACAAATAAGTATAATATTTAAAGTGGATTTTTTTCAGGCAGATTGCCTATATAGAATAAGATAAATATATGTAATAAATTTTTTTAAAAAAGGTATTGACTTAGGTCAAAATATATAATATACTAAGTGAGCAGTAGCGGTTGAGCAAGTATCGTGCCCGAGTGGCGGAACTGGCAGACGCACAGGACTTAAAATCCTGCGAGCTAACCCTCGTACCGGTTCGATTCCGGTCTCGGGCATATTTATTCAGCCTGCTGCATAAATAATTTAATAAGCAGAGATGGTCGAGTTGGTTTAAGGCACCGGTCTTGAAAACCGGCGAGGGTAACACCTCCCTGGGTTCGAATCCCAGTCTCTGCGTTAGATAAGGAAGAGGTCATTCGTTTGAATGACCTCTTTTTTGCGTTAGCATAGAGAAACCAACTAAAACCTTGAAATATATATGTACGTAAATTGCTTTCTCTCAATGATTTCACATTACTAAAAGTTATGAATAACTAAAATTTATAAATGTGAAATCTACAATAAATATGTAATTTAAATATTCCATTAATTTGTATTTGTTTTGAATAGGTAGTGCTATAATAAATGAGACGAATATTAATAATAGGGACTAAAAATAGGGTGGTGTTGAAATGGTTAGAGTCTTGTATGAGTGGAAGAACAATGTAAGGAAGCTCTGTGCAGTGATGTTAGTTGGCATAATGTGTGTAGCACCAGTTATGGCACAGGAACAGGTAAGTAATGATTATCCTAGCGCATGGGCTATGGAAGCGGTCATGGAGGGACAGAATTATGGCATATATCCTTTGACTTGGCATGAGAATTTTAAGGCTAAGATTACTAAGGCGCAGATTGCTACGTTGAAAAAGGGAATTAGTGAGAAGATACAGAGCATAAGTGGGGTAAAATTAAAAGAAAATGCTATAGATGAACAGGTTAAGGGTAATACAAGAGGAGAAGTTTTAAGAGGGTTATTTTTAGTACTTAAGAATTATGAGTACCCAGTAGACTTAGGATTAGATGAAATAGATGCTATAGAATTTATGCAAAAAAACAATATTTTATCCGGAAATACTAAGGATTTTAAATTAAATAGGGTATGTACTATAGAAGAAGCTATTGTATTTGGCACACGTATTACAGATTGGGTATATAATCAATTGGATGCAGGGAGCAAAGGTTACTTTTGGAAAGTAGAAGGCGGAAAAAATGATGTATATCTATTTGGTTCTATCCATGCAGCGGATGCTAGATTGTATCCTTTTGCTCAAGAGATATTAGAGGCCTATGATACGGCTGATGTGATTGGATTTGAAATTGATACATCAGATGAAGCAGATTATAATAAATTTGCTAATTTAGCACTTTATGATGATGGTTCTTCATTAAAGGATCATGTTTCAGAGGAAACATATGATTTATTGTTATCATGCAAAGAAGCGATAGGCTTAACAGAAACACAGCTTAATAAATTTAAGGTCTGGTATTTGAGTAATTATGTATCTACTTTAAGTTTAAGTGATATAAGAGAAGTTGAAGAGTCGCAAGAAGCTGTAGAGTATGGCATTGATAATTATTTCTTTTATAAGGCGTATTATGATGATAAGGAGATTTATCCGTTAGAGAGCTATGAGATACAGGCAAAAATGTTTGATAGTTTTTCTGATGAATTGCAGGAATACTTACTGTTAGGAAATTTATATAATTTGTTATATAGTGAGGATTCAAGTGAAGCTTTAAGTGAAGAAGAGATTAAAGCAATGAATGATCAATGGTTAACGTTAATGAAGGCTGGAGATATTGAAGGATTTAAGGTATATTATGATACAAGTAATGTTGATTTAGGAAATGAAGTGTTAACTAAGGAATACATAGATAAATTACTCACAAATCGTGATGCAAAGATGGCAGAAAAAATTGAGGGGTGCTTAAATAATGAGACTGGAAACACATATTTTATAATAGTGGGGGCAGCGCATTACATTAGTGCACGAGATAATAGTGTAATTGATCAATTAAAAGCAAAGGGATATACTGTAACACAAATTAAATAGTGGTCTTTGTTTTGAGATAAAGACAAGTAGTGATATAATAAAGAAAGAGTCTGGAAGAATATAAATAGACTTAAAGTAAGAGATTAAAAAGCTAAGATAGTGGAGGGAGCCTGTGAGGCAGGCTGAGAGGAAGTTGACAGCTTCGACCTATGACCTGATTTGGATAATGCCAACGTAGGGAACATTATGAAATTAAAGGGGTAATTTTATCCTAAAATAGTTTTACTATTTTTTAATAGAGTAATAGTTACGTGGTTAAATAAATGAGGAAATAAGGAGCTGTTGTACTAACTTAGTATAAAGCTCCTTTTTCTATATAAAAATTTCTATATAAGAATTTCTATACAAAAGTTTTTTGTGCAAAAGTGTAATTTTAAATTACGGGCCAAACGTCTTTATATTTAAAATACAAATAAATGTTATATAATTAACTGTATTATTTAATCAGAGAGGCACTTTGCAAAAAAATTATTGGCACATGAATAGATTAAGTTTGAAGTGGCAATTAATTTACATTGAATATGAAGTAAACGTTAATGGATATTAGGAAAGGGAGATTAAAATAATGGAATTAAACAGTATTGTTAGAAATATACGTGAAAATGGCGCTTTGGTGCATTGCATTACAAATTATGTAACGGTCAATGATTGTGCCAATATTGTATTAGCCAGTGGTGGCTCCCCTATTATGGCGGATGATGTTTTGGAGGTTGAAGATATTACAAGTATGTGTCACGCATTGGTAATTAATATTGGGACCTTAAATATAAGGACGATAGATTCTATGATTAGAGCAGGACGCAGAGCGAATCATCTAGGTCATCCGGTTATTTTAGATCCAGTAGGAATAGGTGCTTCGGAGCTTAGAATGCAGACGGTTCTTCAACTTTTACAGGAAGTAAAAGTTTCTGTTATTCGAGGCAATATATCTGAGATTAAAGCAATCTATGAAGGCTCAGGTGTAACACAAGGTGTGGATGCAGTAGGGGAAGATAAAATAAATGAAGAAAATCTAGACCAGGCCATTATGTTAGCAAAGAGTTTAAGTAGAAGATTAAATGCAGTCATTGCAATTACGGGCATGATTGATATAGTTGCACAAGGCGATATGGCATATGTTATTCGTAATGGGCATAGTATGATGTCTAGGATTACTGGAACAGGATGTATGTTAACAAGTGTTATTGGAAGTTACTGTGGTGCAAATCAAGATAACATATTAGAAGCAACAGCTGCTGCAGTAAGTGCAATGGGGCTTTGCGGTGAACTTGCTTATAATAAAGTTCAAGTAAATGGTGAAGGGACTGGAAGCTTTAAGGTATACTTAATGGATTACATGAGCCTAATAGATGGAGAGATTTTAGCTAAAGGCGCAAGAATACAGCTGCGCTAAGTCTTACAAAGGGTATCTGGTAAAATCAATAACGCATAAAGAACTAAGGAAGAGGGTAATGAAGATGGAAAATAAATTAAATATAGACCAGGCGGCTATGTGTTTATATGCTGTAACAGATAGAAGTTGGTTAAATGGTAAAGCATTAGAGGAACAGGTTGAAGCAGCATTAAAAGGTGGCATTACTTGCTTGCAACTTAGAGAAAAGGATTTAGATGAAGAGGCGTTTATTGAAGAAGCTAAGAAAATTAAAAAACTAACAGATGCTTATAAGGTACCTTTTATTATTAATGATAATGTAAATGTTGCTTTGGCGGTAGATGCAGATGGCGTACATGTGGGGCAAAAGGATATGGCAGCACAAGACGTAAGGACAAAACTTGGCCCAGATAAGATATTGGGTGTATCAGCACAAACAGTAGAACAGGCCATAAGTGCACAAGAAGCGGGGGCGGATTATATTGGTGTTGGTGCAATGTTTACGACTTCTACTAAAAAGGATGCTAATGCAACTTCACGTGAGACACTTAAAGAAATTCGCAAAAATGTACATATTCCAATTGTAGCAATTGGTGGTATTAATAAAGAAAATCTCATGGAGTTAGCAGGCTATGGTGCGGATGGCATTGCCGTAGTATCAGCTATCTTCGCACAAGAAAATATTGAGGAGGCTACTAGAGTACTGAAGGAATTGAGTAAAGAGATGGTAAAAGTTAAGGAGAGTGAAAAATGCTAAAAGTGAATAGGCCTGAAATAAAGGGCATTATTTTTGATATGGATGGGACATTACTGGATTCTATGCCAACTTGGCGTGGCATTGGCGGAACTTTATTAAAGAATAATGGGATTCAGCCACCAGAAGATATTAATGATCGTTTAAAGGAATTAAGCTTTATAGATACAGCACATTATTTTAGAAGTGATTTAGGTTTACAAATGTCCGTAGAGGATATTGTAGCTGGCATTAATGATTTGATGCGCCGGGCTTATGCTGAGACGGTACCTTTAAAGAAAGGGACAAAGGAAGTCTTGGAACGCTTAAGAAATAAGGGCTATAAAATGAGCATTGCTACAGCGACAGATAGAGAATTGGCGTTAATAGGGCTTAAGAGACTAGGCATTTTAGATTATTTTGAAGTGGTAGTTAGTTGTGGGGATATTGGACACTGGAAAGATGAACCGGCTATTTATAAAGAAGCTACTAAGATGATGGGCTTAAATGAAGATGAAGTGGTCATTGTAGAAGATGCGGGATATTGTGTAAAAACAGCTAAAGAAGCAGGCTTTAAAGTGTTAGGTATTTATGATTCAGAAGCAGAGTTAGAGGCTGAGATGATTAAAGAATTATGTGATTATTATATGCTAGAGATTACTGAGATGGAGGAATGGCTATGAGAAAGGTTGTGACAATAGCAGGTTCAGATTGCAGTGGTGGTGCGGGTATTCAGGCAGATATTAAGACAATCACTGCTCATAAGATGTATGCCATGAGTGCGATTACAGCATTAACAGCTCAAAATACAACAGGTGTGTATGGTGTACAAGAGGTAACACCGGATTTTGTAGGGCAGCAGATAGATTGTATTGTAAATGATATTAGACCTGATGCTGTAAAAATAGGGATGATTTCTTCTAAGGAGATTATGGAAGTAATTGCAGCAAAGATTGAGGAATATAAGCTTGAAAATATTGTGTTAGACCCAGTTATGATTTCTACGAGTGGGAGCAAGTTAATGAGTGATGATGCCATTGAAACGCTTTGTAAAAAGGTGATGCCCAAAGCAACGCTTATTACACCGAACTTACATGAGGCAGCGTGTTTAGCTGGATTTGAAATACATACAAAAGATGATATGGTAACAGCCGCTCAGAAGATAGAAACTTTCTTTAAGGGGGATATTCTAATTAAAGGAGGACATTTAGAGGAGACCGCTGATGACTTACTTTATATAAAAGGCGAATGCATTTGGTTAGAAGGTAAGAAAATAAATAATCCTAATACACATGGTACTGGGTGTACGCTTTCGTCTGCTATTGCATGTAACTTAGCTGAGGGGCATAGCATGAAGGTAAGTGTAGAGAATGCTAAGGCTTATGTAACAGGTGCCATTACAGCAAATCTAGATTTAGGAAAAGGTAGTGGCCCATTAAATCATTGCTATAGCATGGCGTAGAAAGTGTGACTTTAGTCACTCTATTTTGTACATAATGTAAAGTCGTAAGGAGAGAATTTTAGCAGTTTTAATGTAAAAGTTTAAGATGATATTGAAATAGGGACAAATTAGTGCAAAATAGTGGGGTAGGATTGTTTTACATGGACAGTCAAAAGTCCATATAAATATACAAAGGTAGTCATAGTTTATGAGCGCAAGTAATAAATTAATATATAGGTACAATCAAAATTGTACTAGGGGGAAAAATAGTTATTGTATGTGAAAATTACGTTAGAGGAGATGAAAATATAGTGTATTGCAGAAGTCGATAATAAAATAGGCTTAGTTAGGGGGAAATAAAATGAGAGAACAAAATCTTGGTCCAATTAATGAAGGGTATGAAGCAAATAAGGTATATGAATATTTTTTGGGGGCTACGCCAGATCTTAACTTTGCTAATAATGTGGTGATTGGCTTAAGTAATCCAATTAATTCAGGGGTTAATCTATGTTTGGATGCGGCAATAATATGTAATCTATCAAAAGAGTTATGTCGTATAGAAATATGTAATGCTTACCGTACTTTGGATAACTTAGAAAAGGTAGAACGTATTTCAATGGCAAATCTCAATTGTAATCCTTGTGGTGTACCTAAAGGTGGAATATTCTTTGGGATGAATCAGAAGCCTCCTAAGGAAACAAGTTGGTGTACAACAACTGTAAAAGAGTATGAGACTTTGAGCATAAAGGAAGATGGCATAATAATTGTGGCACCGGGAACAAGCCACTATTATGTAATTACATCATTAGTAGGACTTAAGAAACCAACAATTAATATGAGTTTTAAATGGTGGGAAGAAAAAATAGAGTAAGTTTTAAAATAAACGGTAATTCACTTGTGTTAGGGGTGAATTACCATTTATTTTTTAGAGATTTAGTCTTGGTCTTCTGTGTTTGAGGATGAGGGAGCTGTAGATGGATAAATGATGTGGCCTACGATAGGAACTTTTTGTGCCATTTCAATAAGATTATTACTATGATAAATGGTAAACTGAGTAGAGTAGTCATGACCTGGGATAAGAGAGAAATGTGTGCCGGTAGCCCATGCACCGCTATTTGAGATATCAAAGACAATGCCATTAGCAGAAACATAAGCAGGTGAACCATTTTGTCCATTATAGTAAGTTTCTAATTCGTAAAGAGTGAACACGCGAGGCGGGATAGTCAAGGTAGGGCCTAGTATTTGAGCTATAGCTTTAGTATCATCTAAATAGGCCCCCATTTCATCAAGATTATTAAGTGAAAAGGGAGAATGCATATAATTACACTTAGGAAACATGGATAGGATCCTTTCTAAAAGTTAAACTCTATATAGTTTATTAAAAGAAGGGAAAATGTATGAGAGGACCATGTGAAATATATATGTTACATGATATAATTGTATAAAATTCTGTCAATTGGGCGGTGTTAGCATGGGAGTTGAGTAAGTACAGGGATTAAAAGAACGTTTAAATGAAAATATAAGTAGGGTTATCGTAACCGGTAGCAAAACCTATAAAAATAACGCGATTATTTTTGCTTAAATTCATCCAATGTATTACACATTATATACAAGTTAGGGGAATAGTAATATATATGTATAAATGCTTTGGAGGCAAATATGAAACTCTGTTCTAAGT
This sequence comes from Cellulosilyticum sp., assembly GCF_982396655.1. Taxonomy (NCBI): domain Bacteria; kingdom Bacillati; phylum Bacillota; class Clostridia; order Lachnospirales; family Cellulosilyticaceae; genus Cellulosilyticum; species Cellulosilyticum sp. The sequence goes on from NZ_CEVXFV010000052.1 coordinate 7,419, forward strand.
GTAATTTTAATAACCAAGATCCAGCTAGATATTGTCAGCATTGTGGAGCCTTATTAGAAACCAAACGTAGTTTAATGGATAGAATAAGGAACAGGAAGTTTAGAAGTGAAGATAAAAATGTTTCTGCTATACCAGTGACAGGTTTAGAATTCGTTAAGAATCAAGATAGAAATACTCGCTCCAAAGTTACCCAAGGCCACTCCTTAGAAGATGGTAGCTGGTTCTGCCCTTACTGCGGTCAGAAAAATAAGGTTTATCAATTTACATGTAGTAGTTGTTTAGAAGAGAGGCCATAAAATAGGGTGTTGCGAAGCTGGTTAAAGAGTTTCGTAACACCCTATTTATATTTTGAGGATTGGTATAATAATTTTGTTTGAATATTCTTTTAAATGTATTAAAATAAGAGTCATAAGTAATGGACAAAAACTAAAAAGGAGCAGTTTAAAATGAAAATATTCCTTATGGTTCACCAGCAGTATCTTTAAGTAATGCAGTACAAGGCACTGCTTATGGTGTGAATAGATATAGTGGGCCTAAACAACCGATTTTTATTAGAAATATGCATAGGTATAGATTTGAATTCTATGTACTAGATTGTTTCTTAGACTTAGATGGTAGAGCCAAAAAAAGTGATTTACTGAAAGCTATGAAAGGGCATATTATTCAAAAGGGCGATATTACTGGTAAATATAAGCGATGAATGGGCTGAATAAATGAATGTGAGGCGTGTAGCCATTAGGAGGAAGTAGATGCAGGTAAATGGGATAGAATATAGTGTTGAAAAACTATTAGGCAAAGGAAAGGGTGGGTACTCTTATCTTGTGTCAGATGGCATAAAGCAATATGTATTAAAGCAGATTCATCATGAACCATGTGACTATTATCAATTTGGCAATAAGATTGAGGCTGAGATTAATGATTATAAGAGACTGAAATCTATAGGCATAAAGATGCCTAAAATGTTAGCGGTAGATATTGAAAATGAACGTATTTTAAAGGAATACATAGAGGGAGATACCATATATGATTTAGTGCTTCAGGATAAAATGAAAGAAATATATATTAAGGAAGTACGTGCTATGTGTGCATTACTTTATCTAGCTCATACTAATATTGATTACTTCCCTACGAATTTTATAGTACAGGATGAAGAGTTATTTTATATTGACTTTGAATGTAATGATTATATGGAAGAATGGAATTTTGAAAACTGGGGTATTAAATATTGGTCAAAAACACCCGAGTTTTTAAAATACGTAGAAGAACATAGGTATGGAGAAAATAACTAAAAAATTGCAATATACATGTAGGTAAATTGATTTCCCCCAATGATTTCACATGACTAAAAACTATGAATAACTAAATTTTATAAGTGTGAAATCTATATAAAGCTTGAAAGGGCTAGAAAAAGTCTAGAGAATATATGATTATCGAAAATTTTATGGGTGAAGAGGAGGAGCAAGTATGAAGCTTGAAAGATGCAAAAAAGAAGCTTTTGTTGTTATTGGAAAGGAAGGATCTACAAAAGAAGGTGAGGGATTTATTCAAAAACTGTGGGATGATGCCAATACAAATTTTAATGAAGTGGCTCATTTGGCAAAAAGGGATAATAGCGGCAATATTTTAGGTATATGGGGGGCAATGTCTGATTTTTCACGTTCGTTTAATCCGTGGGAAAATGACTTTAGCGAAGGATTGTATCTTGCAGGAGTTGAATGCAATGATAATACAGAGGCACCAAAAGGCTGGTCAAAGTGGGTTATACCTGGATATGAATATTTATATGTTGAAAATGAAGGGAGGAACACTTTTCCTAATGTGATTAAGTATTTACAAGAGAATGATATTCCACTTGTAGGAGCAGTACATGATTTTAATTGTCCACAAACAGGAAAAGGATATATGTTCTTCCCTATACGAAGATTGTGAGCCTATACGAAGATTGTGAGCCTATACGAAATTAAATGTTTTGGTAGATTTAGTCTGAAATTATTCAGATCTTTCTTCTAATGCTTGTTGTCTTTTTTTGCATAGTAGGCTAAGAAGCTGTAACAAAGTAAAGGTGACAATAAAAGTAGAAATAGCGGAAATAGAGGTACTAATAGTAGGGTTGCTCCAGCCATACTTAATACCTTGGATGAGATTAAAGACACCTACAAAAATACCAGCAATAAGACTTGTTATAAAATTTGTTTTGGCATTAGGTTTTAGTCTGCGATCCCATATACCATTACGTATACAAGCAAATAGTATGTAAAAAGAAAGCAGTAAAAGGATAATTGCTTCACCAGCTATTTGAAGTGGACTATCTAAGCCTATTAGTATTTGTATAAATATAGAAGCGAAGAGTGCCCAGAAGGCAAACCACATTCCATAGTGTTCAATTTTTAAAAGATGTTGTTCTTGCATTTCATCTAAATTATTTTTCTTCATCATTATCATCCTCCCAAAAAAGTTCATCTAAACTCTTATTTAATGCTCTACATATTGCACGACAAAGTTTAATAGTGGGGTTATAATCACCCTTCTCAATAGCATTCATTGTTTGACGAGAAACCCCAACAGTTTCAGCCAAGTCTTTTTGTGATAAATCTAATGCTGCACGAGCAGCTTTTATTTTAAGATTCTTAGGCATGGTGAATATCCTCCTTTGAGGTTATAGTAAACTATAAAAGAATAAATGTCAAATATAATTTACATTTTGTCGTGTGGATTTAATGGGACTATAAAATTTTTTAAAAATCAAAAAACTCTGCGAGGCATTGATTTAGGATTTTAAAACCTTCATGCATTTCATCAATGGTACAGGTTGCAAAGCTTAGACGAATGTAATCATCTTTTTCATGATCTAGGTGAGAGAAGAACATGGAAGATGGCAGGATAAGTAATCCTTTGTTATAGCATGCATGATAAAGCTTTTCTGATGAAATATGTGGAGGCAAGTGAATCCAGAAACATAATCCGCCTTCGGGTTTTTCAAATGTAATATCATATTTTTGAAGTTCTTCTAGGGCAGCAAGCATGTATTCATAGCGGCCGCGGTAGATTTCCTTCATGTAGTGAATATGCTCATCCCATTTATTATTGATGAAGTAAAGTTCTAGGGCACGTTGGATGAGGCCTGAAGCAGAAATATCAGTGGTTTGTTTGGTTTTGGTGAAGGCTTCAAGTAAAGCTTCAGGCATAATCATGAAGCCCATTCTAAGACCTGGCATGAGGAGTTTGGAGAAACTCTTGAGATAGATGACGCGGTCTTCTGTATCTAGGGATTTAAGGGTTAGTGGCATTTCGTGTCCATAAGAAAGTTCTAGCATAGAGTCTTCTTCTAGGATGAAGAAATCATATTGTTTGGCTAGATAAAGTAAACGATCCATTGTTTCCGGGCTATAGCAACGGGTTGTTGGATTTTGATAATTTGGCATGACATAGACTAACTTTGGTTTGCAGATACGCACCTTTTTTTCAAGTTCAATTAAGTTAATGCCTTCATTATTAAGATGAACAGGTACAATGCGACAACCCCTTGAGCGGAATACTTCTACGGCGCCATTGTAGGTTGGATTTTCTGTAATAACAGTATCCCCAGCGTGAAGTAAACTTTTAGCAATGATATCAATACCTTGTTGGGCACCAGAAACAATTTGAATTAGGTTAGCATTTGTATGGAGACCATAGGTAGTATTTAGAAATTCTGTGAGTGTTTCACGCAGCGGCATAAAGCCGTTAACTTCCTGGTAACCAAAGGCAAATCCTTTATCACGATCGATGGCCTCTACAATATATTCCTTAAATGTTTCTGTTGGAAAAATGCCAGGATGCGGTGAGGCACTAGCGAAGTTAATGAAGTTATGGGCATCATCAGGGGGTGCAAACATAGATTTTTGCTTGGCCATTTTTTTAGAAACGTAGAAACCACTACCTTGTTTGGAGGTAATGTACCCAGAAGCTTCTAGTTGTTTGTAAGCATTAATAACTGTAATATTATTCACACCAAGCTCCTTGGCGAAGCGGCGAATAGGTGGTAATTTGCTGCCATACTCAAGTTCTTGGTTGATAATGAGATTCTTAAGATAGTGGAAAAGCTGTGAATACAAGGGCTCAGTACTTTTGGAATCAAATTGTAACGGTACAATGGGCATGTTAAGAAAAACCTCCTTTTTTTATATTGACTGAATGTTATTCTTATGCAAGAATACAAATATTAACTTGCAAGGAATATAGAAATTGTTTCGATACAAAATTTTATTCGTATAATTAATCATTATTGTAGACTTTAGAATTACAAATGTAAAGTAGATTGAAATTTATTTTGAAAATATTCAAGCAAATGGAGACTTAGGGAGGTTCACATGAAAAGAGCGGCAATTATTAATGACTTATCAGGCATCGGTAGATGTTCCTTAAATGTGGCCATTGCCATATTAGCAACTTTAGAAGTGCAAACATGTCCGTTACCTACAGCAGTACTTTCAGCACAAACTGGTTTTGAAGGATTTTCTTTTTTGGATTTTACACCGCATATGAAAGAGTATTACACACATTGGGAAAAGTTAAATCACGAGTTTGATGCTATTTATTCGGGCTTTTTAGGGTCTAAGGAACAAGTAGAAATTTTATTAGACCTTGTACCAAGATTTAAGAAGGCACATACTTTAGTACTTATTGACCCTGTTATGGGGGATAATGGCAAGCTTTACCCAGTTTATGAAAACACATATCCAGAGGATATGAAACGTTTAGTAGCTTTAGCAGATGTTATTACGCCAAATATTACAGAGCTTAAGTTATTAATGGGGATTGATTTAAATCAGCAAATGACAAGAGAAGACCTAAGATTATATACAACAGATCAAATAAAATCACAGAAGCTAAAGGCACTAGGACCTAAGAAAATTATTATAACAGGCCTTATAGAAGAGGATGTGATGTATAACATAGGTATCGATGTAGAGAAAAATGAATGGTATGAAGTGAAAGTAGCTTATAATCATCGCTCTTATAGTGGAACAGGAGATATTTTTGCATCTATCTTATGTGGCTGTTTAACAAGAGGAGCAGACTTAAAGGCGAGTATAAAACTTGCCACTGAATTTATTAGCAAGGCGATTGCATATACTGAGCAGCAACCTAATTGGGATACGCGAGATGGTATTATGTATGAAGCTTTTTTAAAGGAGTTGAGAATCAATGAGACAATCTAATAAAACGAGACTATTAGTATTAACGGGACTACTTGCAGCACTTACCTTTATTGGTACACGAATCAGTATTCCTTTAGGTATTAATAACCGAATTGTTCATTTAGGTGATGCAGTTGTTTATTTAAGTGCTTGTCTATTGCCTATGCCATATGCTATGGCAAGTAGTGCTATAGGAGCAGGGCTTTCTGACTTTATGACACCAGGGTGTATGATATGGGTTATTCCAACGATGGTAATTAAACCATTACTAGTCACATTCTTTACTTCTAAACAGCACAAAATGATGTGTAAACGTAACATTATCGCTATCTTTTTAGCAGGAATTACAGGGCTTGTGGCTTATGCAATTGTTGAAGGTTTTATTTATGGAAGCTTTTTAACTGCGCTATTAGGTATACCAGCAGATGCACTTCAACCTATTGGTAGCGGCATACTTTTTGTTGGCTTAGCAGTTGCCTTCGATAAGATGAAGTTAAAGAATCGCTTGAACTTAAACAAAGACTTGAATGAAAGTAGGAAGTTAAAGGAGGAGCTTGTATGATTAAGAAAATGACGATACTTTATGAAGTACATGATGGGTTATATGTAAACTTAACAAATAAATGTCCATGTCGCTGCACATTCTGTCTTAGAGAAGAAGGAGATGGAGCATATGGTTCAGAAAGCTTATGGTTAGAGCATGACCCATCCTTAGAAGAAATCATTGCAGAGTTTGAAAAACGTAATTTAGATGACTATAGTCAAGTTGTATTTTGTGGTTACGGGGAGCCTCTTACAAGAATTGAAACGGTAGTAGAAGTTTGTAAATACATTCGCTCAAAGAGTAATATTAAAATCAGAGTAAATAGTAATGGTTTAGCGAACCTTATTCACAATAAACCCGTAGCGCATATGCTTAAGGGTTATATCGATTCAATCTCTATTAGTTTAAATGCACCTACAGCAGAAGAATATAATGCGGTGGTAAGACCACGTTTTGGGATTGGTTCATTTGATGCAATGCTTAAATTTGCTAAAGATGTGAAACAATATGTACCTGAAGTAACTTTAACGGTAGTAGATAGCATCGGACCAGAAGCTATTGAGGCATGTAGAAAAATTGCAGAAGGCATTGGGGTAAATTATAGAGTACGTGAATTTATCTAGCTTTGACTTTTAATAAATTAAGTGATATAATCTGAAAATAATAAAAAGTAGCAGACAATGAAGTCCAGTAAATACTCGATGAACTTGTCTGCTTTTTATTTTTAAGGAGGGGAGAATATGGGGGCTACTTATGAAGGGATAATGAGTTATTTAAGGGAGTTGAATTTTGTATCTATTGTCTTAAGGCTAACATTGGCCACTATATGTGCGGGTGTTATTGGGATTGAACGTGGGCGAAAGAGAAGGCCAGCAGGGTTTAGAACCCATATTTTAGTTTGTATGGGGGCGGCTCTTGTTATGATTACGAATCAGTATATGGTAGATGTCTTAGGCATGGATACGGACCCAAGTAGAATGGGCGCACAGGTTATTAGCGGTATAGGTTTTTTAGGTGCAGGGACCATTATTGTAGTTGGGCGAAATCAAGTAAAAGGGCTAACTACGGCAGCAGGTTTATGGGCCTGTGCATGTATGGGACTAGCTATAGGTATAGGATTTTATGAAGGTGCTATTATTGGTTGCGCATTTTTATTTGGCGTTATGACAGGTCTTCATAATATGGATAACTATGTACAAGCTAATTCTAAAGTTATGGAGATTTACGTAGAACTTGAGGATATGAGTACATTAACATCATTTTTGAGATATCTAAAAGAAAAAGGTGCCAAAGTATCTAATGTAGAGGTACAGAAAATTAAAAAAGGCGAGCGCCAACAAGTTGGCTCTATTATGACAGTGCGTTTACAGGAAAAATATAATCATGAAGAAGAATTAGTGGAGCTAAATAAAATAGAAGGTGTCCATTCAATAGAAGAAATTGCATAAATAAGCAGCCCTATACTATCTTGTAATAGAATACAAGAGTATAGGGCATTAATTATGTTGTGGCAGACATAATTGTTGGATAAGAAAGTTTCTCTCTCTAAAGCAGGATACATTTTTGTCCTATTAATAGGGTATGAGAATAGTGGACAAAATTATGCCAAAGTAGTACGAAATGTATAAATAAAAATTATGAAGTGCAGCACATAAAACCGAAGAATGGACATAGACTTAGGCATCTTAAACATAAATTTAGCATACAAACGAAGGAAAAGGCGTATTATACAAAGTAGCGAATACGTACCTCAAAGGGGAGGGGTTGGAGTGAGAGATTCAGAGCTTGCAACTTTTTGTAAGGAACTTGCCATTATGGTACGTGCTGGAATGACCTTAGAGGAGACCATTGAGTTTATGGAGCAAGACAGTGAGGAGGATTATACCCAGCAAGTTATTAAAAAGATTAAAGTAGGATTAAGGGATGGTAAGTCAATTGATAAGGCACTACAAAATACACAGGAATTTCCCGTGTATATACTTCGTATGATAAAGATTGGTCTTTTGGCAAATCGTTTAGGTGAAGTTTTGGAGGTTTTATCAAAGACTTATTTAAGAGAAGCTAGATTGAAGGAGAATTTAAAGCGTGCTTTGAACTATCCTGTTTATTTAGGAAGTGTGCTTTGTATAGTAATGATATTTCTAGTGATTAAAGTAATGCCTATTTTTGATGGGGTGTTTATAACCTGGACGGGTGAATTAGTTCAAGCGGCTAAGGGATTTATGAAGTTGGGAAAGTGGGTAGGATATTGTACAATTGGTATTTTTGTAGGAATGATTACCTTCATTATAGTAGGCGCTTTAATGATAAAAACTAAAAGAGGTCGGGAAATAGGAATACGTGTTTTAGGATGTACTAATATTTCAGAGCGAATAGATACTGCACGCTTTGCGCGGGTGATGGGAATCGTGTTAAAGGGCGGATTTAACTTAGAGGAGAGTTTGCAGAAGAGTTTATTAGTGGTTGAGAATAAAACAGTACAGCAACGCATAAAAAAATGTATTCAAATGGTAGCTGAAAGGAAAGCTTTTGAGAATGCGTTAGTAGAAAGTAAAATTTTTTCAAGGGTTACGACGCGGTTAGTTGTAAGCGGCTTTGCTAATGGTCAATTACAAGAGGTTATGAAGCAGGTAGGTGAAGAAAGTGAAAGAAATGTTCAATACGCTTTAGAAAATAAAGTGTGGACTATTGAAACGATTTCGATAGGTGTTACTTCAGTGATTATTGGGAGTGTTTTAGTAACAGTTATGTTATCACTCATGAGTATTATTATTGCCTTGATTTAATGGGATTAATTTAGGAGGAGTGCTTGTAGTCTTATGAGGATAAGATTAAGGGGAGATTACCATGAAAAAGTTAGCCAGCATAGGCACACTAATTTTGCTATTTATATTTTTAGGTAGTGCCACAATGCTTGTCATACTAGGAGTAACTGCTTATCAGGGTATTGCTAAATCCAGCCAAGAGCAGACTAATATACGGACCTCGATAAAGTATTTAGCAGATCATATACGTGAATTTGATTGTAAGGATGGAATAAGTATCAAAAATGTACAGGGAACGGATGTTTTAGTTTATACGGAAAAGATAGGGCAAGATACATATGAAACCTGGATTTATGGTTATAAGGGAAATTTGTGTGAGATTAGTAAGCGTAAGGTTGGGGACTTCAAGTTAAGAGAAGGAAATGTGATTGCACAGATAAATGTTTTAAGTATGGGTATAGTGGCATCTAATTTGATTAAGGTTAAAGTAAAAGATGAAGGCGGCTTGGAGCATACCTATGTCTTAGCGTTAAGAAGTAATGAGAAGGCGGTGCAATATGAAGATTAAGAAGAAAAACATATTGGGAAGACACAGTGCCTACTTAACAGAAAATATCATTATGTTATTTGTACTGCTAGTGATTGTGAGTGTAAGTTTAGTAAGTTTTATGAAGGTACAGAAGCTAGAAATAGAAGGACAGGAGCAGTTAATGGCAAATGTAACGGCGCAAAATCTTATAGAATATGGTAAAGCAACGCATATATGCTATAGCGGTATACTTATGAATCTTGGAGCGGAGCAGATAGGTGAAAAATATTATTTTTATTATGATAGTGATTGGAAACAGATAAAGGAAATTTGGCAGTGCACTTATATAGAAGAAGTTGTTGTCAAAGAAGAGCAGTTAGCAAGTGGCATACTTAAGAGGCTTCAAGTAAATGTTTATAAAAATCAGGTAGATGAAGGACATATCATTTATAGTTTATCGGCGAGGGCATATTAAGTAGGTTTAAATAGAGGTAGAAAGGAAAATGAAATGATGAAGGAAGATGACAGAGAGCCTTTAAGTATGGGAGGCGCATCTATTATTATCATATTTACTGCATTTGTGATGAGTGTCATTATAGTCTTCATGGTCTTATCAGCATATCAGGTCTATAAAACGAATCAAGAATATGTTGCACATACGCAGGCATACTATGTGGCAGATGGTGCAGCAACTATTAAGCGAGCCTTGATTGAGGAACGGTTATATAAACTTTATCATTCAAAGGCAGAATTAACATATGATACGTCGCATATTATAAGAGTCATAAAAGATATTAAAGGGATAGAAATTATTAATCAGGATGAAAAAACAGTATGCATCCAGTATGAGGAGCCGATTAATGTAGAAGAAACATTAGTCATACAATTAACGACGAAAGAAATGGCGGGTGGCTTAGATATAAGGCGTTTTACACAGATACAGAAGTGGGAGGTGGAATAGATAAACTTGTAAAGATTTTGACTTCATTTTAATACTATAAAGTAGGACTTATAAATTTATAATAGGGTGAGTCAAAGTGAAAGAGATGATGGCATATTTAAGAGATGTGAATACGATATCTATTATGCTAAGAATGATATTAGCTATGTTATTTGCAGGATTAATAGGTGTTGAACGTGGTAGAAAGAGAAGGCCCGCAGGGTTTAGAACGCATATATTAGTCTGCGTGGGTGCAACATTAATTATGATAACAAGTCAGTATATGGTAGATATTATGGGAATAGAAATGGATATTAGTAGAATGGGGGCACAAGTCGTTAGTGGTATAGGTTTTTTAGGTGTGGGTACAATTATTGTAGTAGGTAGAAATCAAGTCAAGGGGCTTACAACAGCAGCGGGATTGTGGGTTTGTGCATGCATGGGATTAGCAATAGGCATTGGATTTTATGAGGGTGCTGTTATTACCTGCATATTTGTAATGGGTATTATGAGCGGCTTACAAAGACTTGATAAATATGTACAAAGTCATTCTAAAGTTATTAATATTTATGTAGAAGTAGAAGATATGAATGCACTCACTAATTTACTGCGTTATTTAAAAAATGAAGAAGTGGTTGTTTCAGACCTAGAAGTTCAGCGTATCAGTAGCATAGAAGGTATGCAGGAGATGAGTGCAATGATGACACTGACTTTATGTCAGAGATGCCCTCATAAGGTAACGTTAGGTGAATTAGATAAACTAGAAGGCATTAAGTTTTTGGAAGAAATTTTTTAGAAGTGTTTAATCACCTATAAAAATAGGCTATCATATAAGAAATGAATTAGATGATGAAACAAAAAGATACTATTAAATTTTCAACAAGAGATATAAGGGTGCATGCATTTATTAGAAGAGATTGGTGGAAGGAATAGGAGCACATATACATGAAAATAACTTTACAAGATATCAATGGTTTAGCCAGCAGTAACCAAGTTTTTGAGCGTGGCTTAGATTATTATAAAGAAAAACGTGTAGGAGAAATACGAGTAGAGAATGGTTATGAAAACGTAGAAATCATGTCTTATGTTAATGGTTCTATGGGTTATTATCACACTAAGGTTGAAGTGAGTGAAAGAGGTATTGAGTGGTGTGAATGTGATTGTATTGCTAGTTTTCAATATGAAGGCGCATGCAAGCATGTCGTTGCTATGTTGCTAAAATATTATTATGAGGTGTTGCCAGGGCTTAAAACAGGGATAAAAGGGGAGCGTTATTCGCAAGGTGCATTAGCTTATTACGAAGACCAAATTATGAGAGAACAAGATTTGGAGATAGGTGATAATCCAGTTATCAAGGCAAAGCCCAAGTTAATAGAAGATGGTAGTGGTTCATTTGAACTGAGTTTAAGTGTAGGGGAAAAGAAATTTTATATTGTAAAAGATTTATATGAGTTTAGTGAAAACATGGTACAAGGTAATAATGTGAGCTATGGTAAAAAACTTGAATTTATTCACGATATTAGTGTCTTTGAAGAAGATTCTAGACCAATCGTAGAATATGTTATGGATAAAACTTATGAGTACTTAGATATATTAAGACAAGTTGGGATGTATCGTGGATTTAGTAAAGCAGATCGAAAGACTTTACCATTAGGCAGTAAGGCTTTTGATGAGTTCTTTGAAATTGTTAAAAACAAAATTATAGAAGTTAGTGTAAGAGGAGACACAAGAGATGTACTTTGTATTGAAGCGAATCCTGAAGTTAAACTAACAGTTAATCAAGAAGATGAACATTATGAAGTCATAAGTTCTTTAGTAGATTACATCCCATTTTCTTTTGCAAATCATAAATATATATTAGCTGGGGACAAGCTTTACTGTGTAGACAGAGCCTTTTCAAAGGATATTTTCCCACTTCTATGGTATATGTATGAAGCAAAACGCGTGCATGGCAAGACAAAATTAGAGTTTGACGAGACCTTGATGAAACGATTTATGCTTTCAAGTCTTGGAAAAATCGAAAAACATTTGCCGGTAGTAATGAGTGAAGAAATTAAAGAAGCTGTAGCACCAGAACATGTACTTATTAAAGTTTTTTTAGATATGTCAGATGAAGAGGACATTGAGGGGGATATTGAGTTCCACTATAAAACTTTTAGCTTTAATCCTTATGGCAGACTGAGTTATGAGGCTGCTGAAAAGCTTGAACATATTGCTAGAGATACAGTGAGAGAATCACGAATGAATAGTATCTTAAAAGCTTATAATTTCCGTACGCACAATGGAAAGATTTATTTAAAGGATGAAGAAGATATTTATAACTTTTTAAAAACAGGGCTGAATGACTTGATGGATTTAGGTGAGGTTCATGTAACAGATAAATTAAAAGGTATGAATATCGTAAAATCACCAGTAGGTGCTATTGGGCTGCGTATCCAAAATAACATGCTTCATGTAGCATTAGACCAAGTGAATATGCCAATAGAAGAAGTGCAATCGATATTAGAAGCTTATAAAATGAAAAGCAAATATTATCGTCTGAGAAGTGGTTCTTTCATTGATATGGGAGATAGAAGTATTGGAGACTTTGCAAATATCATAGAAGGATTAGGGATGAAAGCAACAGATCTTATAGATGGGGAGGCGACACTTCCCAAATATCGTGCACTTTATTTAGATCAGATTCTTAAGCAAAGTGAAGACATTGAAGTCGAGCGTGATAAATATTTTAAGCAAATTATACGTGATGTAAAAAGTGTAGAAGATGCAGATTATGAAGTGGCGAAGACGGTTAGAGCAAATCTTAGAAGCTATCAAAAAACAGGTTACAGATGGCTGCGTACTATGGCTAACTATGGTTTCGGTGGCATTTTAGCAGATGATATGGGGCTTGGTAAGACATTGCAAGTGGTGACACTCATTGCCTCAGAAAAAGCAGAAGCAGTAGAGACAGTAGAAATGAAGCCTTCATTAGTTGTTTGCCCAACTTCACTTACACTAAACTGGGAAAGTGAAATTGCTAAATTTGCACCAGATTTAAAAACTCTCGTATTGATGGGAAGTGTAGATGAACGTAAGGCCTTAATGGATGAAGCGATGAATTATGATGTTGTCATTACTTCTTATGAACTTTTAAAACGAGATATTGAAAATTATGATGAGCTAGAATTTAGATTTTGTATAGCAGATGAGGCACAATATATAAAAAATGCCAATACGCTAAATGCAAAGGCATTAAAAATGATAAAAAGTGAAGTACAGTTTGCCTTAACAGGTACACCAATAGAAAACTCTTTAGCAGAGCTTTGGAGTATTTTTGACTTCATTATGCCAGGATACCTCTTTACGTATACACATTTCAAACGAGACTTTGAGACACCTATTGTAAAGAGTCAGGATGAAGTGACAACAGCAAGACTTAAAAAGATGATTGCACCATTTATCATGCGTCGCCTTAAGAAAGATGTACTTAAGGAATTGCCAGATAAAACTGAAACAGTTATTTATAATACGATGGAAGATATGCAGCGTAAACTCTATACAGCCCATTTAGCAGAAGCAAAACAAGAGATTGAGCAAGAATTAAAAACAAGAGGTGTAGGGCGTAGCCATATTAAAATGCTTGCCTTACTTACAAGACTTAGACAGTTATGCTGTCATCCAGCCCTTTATTTACAAGACTATAATGAAGGCAGTGGTAAACTTGCGCAGTGTATGGAATTAGTACGAGATAGTGTAGAAGCAGGACATAAGATATTAATCTTTTCGCAGTTTACAAGTATGCTAGATTTAATTGGTAAATCACTAAGTCAGGAAGGGATGGATTATTTCATGCTAACAGGAGCAACTAAGGCAGAAGAACGTATTCGTCTTGTAAATGAATTCAACAATTCGGAAATCCCAATTTTCCTTATTTCTCTAAAAGCAGGAGGAACAGGACTCAATCTTACAGGTGCGGATGTAGTTATTCACTATGACCCATGGTGGAATCTTTCAAGTCAAAATCAAGCTACAGACCGTGCTTATCGCATTGGGCAGAAAAATAATGTTCAAGTATTTCAAATGATTACGAAGGACTCTATTGAAGAAAAGATTAAAGAACTTCAAGACAAAAAAATTGGCCTTACTGAAAGTGTTCTTCAAGAAGGAGAAGCATTCATCAGCCAAATGTCAGAAGAAGAGATTAAAGAATTATTTAGTTAATAGGTAAAAATCAAACTGCTCCGAAGGTAGCCTATCAGTACCCAACTGTCTAGCTAGATTTTAGCCGCACAAGGGAAAAGAAAAAGTTAATGAGTTACTTTAAAGCGGTTATTACGTAATTCATTTAAAAAAGTAGGAGAAAAGGCTATTACGTAATTTATAAATATCAGCCATAAGGGGATAAAGGAGTGGTGAAACTAAAAGATTAATTAGTTTTACCGCTTTTTTGTTATGAAAGGTTACTTGTTCATTTTCGTGGGATATTTATGTATTTTGTAGGAGCACATTAATTTGGTGTAGGTAGAGATATAGGAGCATAAAGATTTAGGAATATAGAGATATAGGGGTATAAAGATTTAGGAATATAGAGATATAGGGGTATAAAGAGAAGGATGAGTATAGGCGGATTTTTTTATGTATGTTTAAAAGTGCATATGTTTAGTATATACTTTAAAGAATGATATAACGAGAAGATACTTTAATATAAAAATACAATAGTAAAAGGAAGGTAGATACATGCAGGCACTACAGATTTTAAAAAAGTACTATGGCTATGATGCTTTTAGGCCAGGACAACAGGAAATAATAGAAGAAATTTTAGCAGGAAGAGATGTTTTAGGGATTATGCCAACAGGGGGTGGAAAATCTTTATGTTACCAAGTACCAGCTCTTTTACTAGAAGGGCTTACGATTGTAGTTTCACCACTTATTTCTTTGATGAAGGATCAAGTAGATACGCTGAAGGAATATGGTATACAGGCAGAACTTATCAATAGCACTTTAAGTGCTACGGAGTTTCGTGAGATTATAACTAATGCCAGAGAAGGTGTTTACAAGCTTTTATACGTTGCCCCAGAACGTCTAGAAACAGAAAGCTTTATTGATTTAATGGGCCAAATGCCTATTAGTATGATAGCAGTTGATGAGGCGCACTGTGTTTCGCAATGGGGACATGACTTTAGACCAAGTTATAGACGTATTTCGCAGATGATAAGCTTTTTAGAAAAAAGACCTATTATCGCGGCCTTTACAGCAACAGCCACACCGCTGGTAAAAAGTGATATTACGTCTTTGTTAGGTCTGAAATCACCTTTTGAGTATATCAGCACCTTTGATAGACCTAATTTATACTTTGAAGTAAGAAAACCACAAAATAAACTACAAGAAATAGAAAATTATTTAAGAAAACATTCGAATCAAAGTGGCATTATCTATTGTGCAACAAGAAAAAATGTAGACGAGCTTTGGGATAGGTTAAATAGGCTAGGTATCCCTACAACTAGATATCATGCAGGGTTAAGTGAAAAGGAACGTACACAAAATCAAGAAGATTTCCTTTTTGATCGTGTTCCCATCATTATTGCAACTAATGCTTTTGGGATGGGGATTGATAAACCTAACGTCAAGTTTGTTTTGCATTATAATATGCCTAAAAATATGGAAGGTTATTATCAAGAAGCAGGACGCGCGGGCCGTGATGGCGAAAAAGCTGAATGTATTTTGTTTTTTAGCACACAAGATATTATGACGAACCGCTATATCATTGAGAATGGTACAAGCAGTAATAATCATAACCAAGAATATGAAAAGCTTAATAGTATGGTTGCTTACTGCAATACAGAAGGCTGCCTAAGAAATTATATTCTTACTTATTTTGGTCAAGAGGCTTTAGAAGGTAGCTGCCATAATTGTAGTAGCTGTAATAATGATACTGAAGAAACAGAAATCACTATTGAAGCACAAAAGATTATGAGCTGTGTTAAGCGTATGCACGAACAATTTGGAAGTACACAGGTGGCAGATGTATTAAAAGGTGCAAATACGCAAAAAATACGTAGTATGCATTTCAATGAACTCACAACATACGGCATCATGCGAGATTATCCCAAAGATACGATCAAAGAACTCATTGCTTTTTTAGTAGCAGAAGGCTATTTATATCTAGAAGGTTCACAGTATCCTATTCTAAGACTCACGCCTATGAGTTATGAAGTCCTAAAAGGTAAAAAACAAGTGTTTATTAAACGTATTCTAGAAAAAGAAGAAGTTAAAGTAGCATCAACTCGTCAGACAGCAAGTGATGAAGGTGTAGATTTTGTACTATTTGAGTTACTAAGACAAGCTAGATATGAGGTAGCTGTAGAAAATAGTGTTCAGCCATTTATGGTATTTCCAGATACAACACTTAAGGATATGAGTAGACGTTATCCTATTAATGAAGAAATGATGCTCCAGGTATCAGGTGTGGGCGAATATAAGCTTGCTAAATATGGGGAGCAGTTTATAAAAGTTGTCCAAAATTATGTAGAAGAACATAACATTACAGTAATCCCAGCAGGTGACTGGGGAGAAAGAGAGGCGGCAACTACAAGTATGGCTGCTCCAGTTACAACATCTACGAAAGCTGCACCAAGAGATAGCCATCGTCTTACCTATGAACTTTATACAGAAGGAAAAACTATTGAACAGATTGCTGATGAACGTGATTTAACGCAAATGACGGTAGAAAACCATCTGCTTAAATGTATTAAAGAAGGATTACTAGTTGATTTTGCCGAGTTTATACCAGAACAATATGAAGCAGAGATTTTAGAGGCAATTAAAATGTGTGGGCCGAAGCTTCTTAAACCAATAAAAGAATGTTTACCACCAGAAGTAAGCTATACAGCAATCAAATTTACTTTGGCCAAATATGAAGAGGAGATTAGTAATTAGCAATCACTTGTACAGAATTATGTAAGTAAAATTATCCTCAAATAGAAAAATAATGGAATGGTCTTGAAGCAGAATATAAAGTTGAGAATTAGCCTATATTATTAAAGTAAGTGAAAAAAAGAAGGGCACTAATACACCTTAAAGTAAAAAACAATTAAGATTAATCACAAGGAATAGATTGTACACCGTGTATACAATTGTGTATAAGTTGAGGAAAATGTGAATAAAATTGTGGATATGGTGTATTAGTGTTGTAAAGCATGTGGATAAAGAAAAAATTAAAATGTGGGTATAAATTGGGACAAAAATTCAATAATGTGGTAAAATGTATAAAAAATTAAAAGGGGGGTAGGGGACAATATGCTAATTAAAAAAGAGCGAGTTGTTTATCAAGGGGCAAAGTTATACATAGAGTACGCACATAAGGGAGACATAGAAATTTATACATTAGTTTTAGAAACTGTGAACCAAGAAAAAATTAACTTATATGCACATGATTCTAAACGTATTATTGACTTCATTTTTGATGCAACAGTAGCTGAATTAAATGCAGGAACAGGCAAAGTTGTAGATATGGATTATATTATTGCTAATGCTTATGAATAAGAAAAATAATAGTGAAATCCCCATTAGGATGATACCATTAATTCCTAATGGGGATTTTTTGCGTCTTCATCTGGATTATGTTATGATAGAAATAATTTGATAAAAACGTGCGTTAGAAGCAATCACAAGGAGGTACAAATGATACTAGATTATGGTAAGAAAGAACTAGAGCAAATAGCAAAGTTATATGGGGTAAAGGGTGCATATAAGTTGAAAAAAGCGGAACTTGTAGAGGCATTAATTGAAGCAATTCCAGCAGGAATGGAAAGCAACCTACCAATGTTAGATAAGGCGGATATTGAACGCTTTGAAGCAGTAATGAAAGAACCAGTACAACTTGGTCAAGATGAGAGCCCAGAGGCGTACTACAATCTTATGGAACTTGAATTGGTACAGCTCGTAGAAAGTAAAGATAGCAGAAAACTTGTTGTGGATGAACTTATTAAAGAAGCTTATAGCAAGATCGATATTGCTAAGATTATGCCAGTGATTGAAGCAAATGCTAAGCTTAGACAACACATTATGGCGATTCTTAACTTATATGGTGTTGTAAAGATTGATTGGGCAGTAGAGCTTTATAATAAATATCATGAGGACGCAATCACTGCTGAAGAGTTAGTGAGTTTTGCAAAAAAAGATATGCGTATTGTTTGTCAATCTAAAGTGATGGAGGATTATTTAGTAGAAGAAACAATCTACGCACTAGATAAAAACAACTTCCATGATTTCGTAGGTGTTATTGTAGATAGACCATACTACACACCAAGCAAGGAAATGTTAGAATGTTTAGTTGATGAAACATACTATGAAAATACATTAGCAGTAGAAAAGTTAAAATCACATCTTAGAGCAAACTTCACACAAGATGAAGAGATGATAGAAGAAGTAATCGTTGCCATTACAATGATTGCAAGAGTTGATAGTGACCGCACAGGCAAAACAATAGAACTTATGTTAGAAGAAATGGCGAATATAGGTATAGAGTTTAAAGATTTAGCACAAATCAATGAAGTTATTAAACATATTGTAGCAGTGGTAAATAATACAAGAAAATGGGTAAATAGAGGATTTACATCTAACGAATTAAGCCCACATACCTTTAATGAGCAAACAGGCCAAAAAGTAAAGGTTCTTGATATTGGTCGAAATGCACCATGTCCTTGTGGAAGCGGCAAAAAGTATAAAAAATGCTGTGGAAAATAATTCTAATATCGGGGATAAAATGTGGATAACAGGTATAATTACTCACAAGTTGGTGAATAATAGAGAAATATGTACTTGTTGATAAAAAAACGTATGTAAATTGTAGTTTACATACGTTTTTTTGTATATAGAACAAGAAAATACTGACTTTAGACATAATAAAACAATAATTTACATGGATAATAGTCATAAATCTAGTAAACTAATATTAAGAAAAAGCATTATCTTCTTTTTAAAAAGAAGAATACAAAAAGTACATGGTTTTAATCTAAAACTTAAAAAGAAGTTGAATTAGTTAAATTAGATAAAGGCTATTATAATGGTTTGGAGTAAGGGGACACTTCAAGTACACATTTAATTAACACAATAAAATAGTAAGGTGGAAATAAAGATGGGAGAGATAGAAAAGAATCCAAAAAGAATAATACAAAAGTTAAAGCAATTATCTGATGAAGAATTGCAATATAGTAAGTTAGAAATAACTGAAGTTGAGATAATAGATATAAAACAAGATGAAGTAGTGCTTAAAATAAATGTACATAATAAAACAGATGTTAAAGTAAAGGAGGTAGTTCAAATATACATAAAAGATATAAATTCTATCTATGCGACTTTCACACCCACATTGTGTTCGTTTAGAATGGTAGAATTAGATGCAATGGAGCAGCAAACAATAGAAATGAAAATAGCACCACAAGCATTTACTATTATAGATGAGAAGGGGGATTGTTATAGAGATAGTAATGAATTTGAAATTTATATTTCTACAGCGGGTATAGATAATAGGAGTAAAACGATAACTGGAAAAGACCCTATTATAAAGAAGATACAATTTCAAAGTATTGTAGAGGAACTCGAGATGTAGTATAAGAAGAGTACTAATTTTAATGAAGAAGTATATAGCACTTTAAAGAAATAAGAGATAAGGATTAAAGATAAGGATAAGGATAAGAGATGGGGATTAAAGATAAGGATAAGAATAAGAGATAAGGATTAAAGATAAGAATAAGAATAAGAATAAGGATAAGAGATAGGGATAGAGATAAG